>JAFGDN010000020.1 GCA_016932095.1 Sedimentisphaerales bacterium | reverse complement strand
GACAGCAATGGCCAAAAGCATAAAAAGACAATTCGCCATAAATGCGGGCAGCGGTTTCCTTGCCCAGCTTACCACAGCCGGGGTCGGTTTTATTATCCTGCCGTACGCGATATGGCGGCTGGGCGATGAAGCATACGGCCTGTTTCAATTGGCCGCATCTGCGCTAGTGTTTTTTACGTTCCTTCACATGGGAATGGGCCCGACACTGGTGCGTTTTTGTGCAAAGGCAATCGCAAATAAAGACCATGAAGATATTCATAAAATCAGCAGCTCTGCGCAATTGATTTTAAGCGTTCTTGGTTTTATCGGCCTGGTGGGTGTGGTGATTATGATACCGTTTTTTTTGCGGATTTATAATGTGCCAGAGGAACTGAAATCTGAGACAATAGGTCTGCTTCTTTGTATGGCTGCATCACTTTTTTTGAATATGCTTTTTATTGTACCCAATGGGTTGTTATTGGGATGTAATCGTTACGATGTTGCAAACGGCATTGAAATTGTGGCTAATTTGCTGCGGTTGGGGTTAATCATAGCATGTTTTGAACTCATAGGCCCATCGATATGGCTGATGGGGCTTTGCATGTTCTCAACTCAACTTTTCCGATTTGCGTTACTTTTTACCTTTGCTTATAAATACTTGGGAAAAGTGGTTTTCTTTTCTGTTAAAGCAGTAAATAGAGAATCGCTGAAATCCTTGTTTAGTTTTGGTGCATTGAATTTAGTCAAATCCATAGCGAACTATTTTGTTATTCAGGGTCCTATATTAATTATTGGTGCAGTGCCAGGCCTTGGGCCAAAGGCAGTGGCGCTATTTTCACCGGCAATCCTAATAGCGACTTCCTTGCAGATTTTCCTGGAGCAGATGAGCAAACCGTTGGTACCCCTTGCGAGCAAAGCGCAGGCCGATGGGAATACTCGACGCCTTGGCCAAATGGCTGTACAAGTTGCTGGTTTTAGTGTAAGCGTTGGTTTACTAATTGTTCTTCCATTAACTATCTATGGTTCAGAAATTATTGGACTTTGGTTGGGACAGGAAAAAAACTATCTATGGCTTTTGATATCCATAATGGCTGTCGGGATAGTTTTATCGCGTTCCGCAGCAGTGTTATCGTATATTGCATTAGGAGGCGGTAGCATATTGCCGGAAGTTTACAGCCAGGTCGTTTTGGGTTTTATAACTCTTGCAGGTGTCGCTATTGGTGCAATGGTATTTCAATGGGATTTATTATTAATCGGTACATTTATGACGATTGTGCGTTGCTTGAGATGTGTAGTTTATTTGCCTTGGGCATACCGCAAGGCATTTAGTTTTGCGATGAGTGAGTATGTTACTAAAGTATATATTAAGCCAGTATTGATTTTTTTTATTATTTTGGTTGCAGGTAGGTTACTTCGAGTTTCAGAATTTGAAGGTAATTATTTTTGGCTTATTTGCCACGCCATAATTTTGTTTGCAGCGTACGGAGCAGCGGTCTTTTTATTTGTTTTACCAGAAAGCATTAAGTCTAAAGTGTTGAAGCTAATACGAAGATAAAGGATTGTATTTAACATGAAAAGCAGATTATCTTTTTCCAGAATAGCAAGTACAATTAAGGCTATATTGTCTGGTCTGGCCTTGTTCATATTTGCCGGGACTTCCTTTAAACGCCTGCGGCTGAGGTGTCTTAAATTTGCGGGTGCGGATATTAGCAGGGATGTAATAATTAGAAAAAATTGTGAAGTAAGAAATCCCGAAGGTCTCAAAATACGAGCAAAGGTATCAATTGGTAACAGAGTCTTATTAGATGCTCGTCGGGGTTTAGAAATTCAAGAAAGCGCAGTTATTGCAACAGAGGCGATTATCTGGACGCTGCATCATGATTATAATGATGTTAATTTTAAGTCAGTAGGTGCTCCTGTAACTATTGGCCATCATAGCTGGATTTGTTCCAGAGCAATAATACTGCCAGGTATAAATATTGGCGAGTATGCCGTGGTGGCCTCTGGAGCGGTAGTGACAAAAGATGTGCCTCCCTATGCTATTGTTGGCGGTGTTCCTGCTAAGATAATAGGTCATAGAGAAGAGAAAACCTATGATTATTGATGCAGTGGCACTACCATCAAATTTACAAAAAGAAGATTATGGAAGAAAATACTTGACAGTTCAAGGTAAATTTGGTATCATCATTGTGGGAGAATATTGTGTTTTTTAGGTGTTTAAATAGGTAATCCCGGTCGGAGGAAAGTGAAGAGTGAAAATATCGACTTTTATCTTTGCGTCGTTGTTATTGGTCATTCCTTGTATGGCAGATATAATCGTTGTTGAGGATGATGGTTCTGGTGACTACCCTACCATTCAATCTGCAATTGATGCCACAAGTACCGGGGATATTATCGAAGTACAGCCGGGCACATATATCGGTGATGGCAATAGAGATATTGATTTTAAAGGTAAAGCTATCACTGTACGCAGCATAGATCCCAATAATCCTGATATTGTTTCGGCAACAATCATCGATTGTGAAGGTACAGAGTCTACCCCTCACCGAGGTTTCCATTTTTATCACGACGAAGATGCTAATTCGATTCTTGCTGGTCTAACGATTACTAATGGTTACACAGTAAATTCTGGTGGTGGTATACGCTGTTTCGAAGCCAGCCCAACGATTACTCATTGTGATATAATAGGCAATATGACTGGCCCTCTTGTGGTTGGAGGAGCTGGGATAAATTGTCTTTTCAGTGGTTCTATGATTACAAATTGTAAGTTTATTAACAATGTGGCCAAAGGCGAAGGTGCTGGCGGTGGATTCTACGGCAGTTATGCACCTCCTTATGCAACAATTAACAATTGTGTTTTTATTGGAAACTCGGCTTATAGGGGAGGTGCAATATTCAATTGTGAGGGTTCCGTAAACAACTGTATCATCAGTGATAACGTAGCACGCTTTGGTGGTGGGTTACACTCTAGTGATGGTGCAATTACCAACTGCATTATCAGTGGCAACTCAGGAGAGTACACGGGTGGGTTAGATTGGTGCAACGGTCTAATCAGCAATTGTATTATCTCTGGGAATACCGCGACGGTTGATGGTGGTGCCGGTTTAGGCTGGTGCCACACTACGATCAGTAATTGTATTATTGCAGGTAATTATGCTGCTCAATGGGGTGGTGGAATTCTTGATAGCAGTGCTACAGTTAGAAATTGCGTTATCTTCGGGAATTCGGCAGGAGAGATTGGGGGTGGAATTTGCTTCCGGGGCGACGAGCAGGTGATGACAATGACCAATTGTATCATTTGGGATAATGAGGCAGCATTGGGAGCCCAGATAGCATTTGCGAATGCATCAGAAATTTCTCTGAGCTACTGTGATGTAGAAGGCGGGAAACTGGCGGTGCATGAACATAATGAATCCACATTGAACTGGGGTATTGGCAACATTGATGAAGACCCTTGTTTTGTTGTTCCTGGTTACTGGGACCCGAATGATACACCTGGCGATCCTAATGATGACTTTTGGGTTGATGGAGATTATCACTTAAAAAGTTTTGGCTGGCGGTGGGACAGCCAGCGTGATTTTTGGGACTCTGATGAAGTAACCAGCCGCTGTATAGATGCGGGAAATCCAGGTTCCCTATTGGATGATGAGCTATTGAGTGTACCTGATGATCCCGGTAATGAGTATGGTGTAAACATTCGTATCAATATGGGCGCTTATGGCGGAACAACCGAAGCCAGCATGCCGCCGTATGATTGGGCACTTCTGCCTGATATTACCAACGATGGTATAGTCGACTTTGTAGATTTTGCTCACCAAGCAGACATGTATACTGACGAGGACAACGAGTTGCCTGGCGATTTGGATAGAAACGGCATAGTGAATTTTTCTGACATTGCTCTGCTTGTTGAGGATTGGCTGAAACAAACAAGCTGGGCACAACCATTGCTCTATTAGTAACTGATTTACGGATTAACGAAGCACTGGATTGGCATTATATATGGCGAGTATGCCGTGGTGGCCTCTGGAGTGGTAGTGACAAAAGATGTGCCTGCCTATGCCGTTGTTGGCGGTGTTCCTGCTAAGATAATAGGTCAAATAGAAAAGAAGACCTCTAATTATTGAGGCAGTGCTGCCATCAAGGAGAATACTGAATGAAAATTGGGATTTTGACATTTCACTCTGTTGCCAACTTTGGCGCAAATATACAATCCAGTAGCACATACTTCAAGTTAAAGTCACTTGGTCATGATGTTTGTATTGTGAATTATAAAGACTCCAGGAGTGAACAAAAACACAGGAAGGTAGCTGGTGAAGAACAGTATGAACTTCACCAGAATTATTTTGAAACTTATATCAAACAATCACCCGTTCTGCGTAACAATGATGATGTTGCTGATTATATAAAGCAGTGGCAGCCGGATTTGATTATTTGCGGCGGCGATGCTGTGCTAATGCATGAACCGAATGGTACGCCTGACAGGCAATATGGTAATCCATTTTGGCTTAGCTGGATGAAAAACATACCAGACCCTCCCGTAGCCTGTTACTTATCGGCCTCGTCGCGAGGAAGTGATTTTTCCAAAATACCAAAACAATTCCATAGGGATATTGCTGATATTTTTAATCAGGTTAGATATTTTTCTACACGGGACAATTGGACAACACGTCAGGTGCAGTGGATTACAGGAGGAAAGCAAATCCCATTCCACTGTCCAGACCCAGCGTTTGCATTTGAAATTGATGTTCCGATTCCACAGAAGTATTCTGCCACAGCAATTTCGAGAAAACAGAGCTATATCCTTTTGCAGGCAAATTCTAGAAATTTGTCAAAAAAATGGGTCAAGGAATTTCGTCAATTAGCTCATCAACAAGGCCTGGAAGTTTATTCCTTTCCAACAACCTTTGGCAATAGCAATTTTGATCTTGATGAGACAATTTCCCTGCCACTTCATCCACTTGAATGGTATAGCTGGATACAAAATGCTGCGGGGTGTATTACCCGTTTGTTTCATGGGCAGATTTGCTCAATGTCAGCAGGGGTACCATTTATCACCATTGACACCCAACAACGCTATCCGTGGCTGAGCCAGAATAAATCTCGTGCACATGATTTAGCAGTTCGTGCCGCTTGCCAGGGACGTATTAAGCCAACAATATCAGCGAGATATTTAATGTCGCCCCGAAAAGCCATAAAACTTTTACAGCACACCTATAAGCCAACGATTATGTCGTATGCTGAATTAGCACGAGACTTATATTCACGAACAATAAATAGAATTTTGGAGTCAGTAAAATAATGGGCAATACAAAACATAATATGGTTCCATATATGATTTTTGTAGTATTGTTCCTGAATTCTATAGCAACATTTTTATCGAGTAATTTGGATGCGAGTTCGGTGGCGATATCAATTTCCTATGGCTTACTGCTGGTTGTACCATTCGGGTTTGTTCTGGCGAATTTGCATGAGCTCTATTTTAGAAAAGCTGGTTTTTACATAAAGTTAATTCTTCCGTGGATATTTTTTATGTGGCTGACTTCTTTAAAACTTCTGGCAGAATACCCCATCAGGAGCGTGGTGCGAGCCGTTTGTTTTCAGAGTGGCCCTTTGCTTATGTTTTTATGTTTTTTTATACAAGGGAAAAGTAGCACAGCCGGAAATTTCAAAGCGAATCAAAGATTGTTTTTTATTCTAACAGCGTTTGCAGTATTTTTTTTCTCCTGTGAACTTATTATGAAAGAAAAGTATTTTTTTGGCGACATCCTGAGGATCGGAAGTGTGTTGTATGTAACAATGCTTTTACCATGGATTTCAATCCTTAAAAACAGGACTTTGAGATACATTTTGCTTGCCGGCATATCCTGTCTGACCTTGTTCTCAATGAAAAGAAGTGTGTTGATTCAGATTTTTGTGGGCGGTTTTTTTTATGTGTTAATTCAGAATGTGATTATTGAGCAAAGAAAGAAAGCATTGTTTATTTTACTAACCCCTTTTTTTCTGGCTAGTCTGTTCCTGGTTTTCCTTTATGTTAACCGTTCAACCTCAGGGGTACTTTTTGAACATGCCAAACAATTACAAGAGGATAAAGGCAGTGGAAGACTATACATATGGGCTTCTTTATGGCAGGAGTACAAAACATGGCCATTCATCAATCGTGTAGTCGGAAAAGGATATTACGCAATACGTGAATATTTAGCAGAATACGAGGCACATAATGATTTTTTGCAGGCGCTTTGGGGATATGGAGCAATAGGTTTTTTGGCAAATGTTTTTTTTAGTATTTACTTGTCAGTTAAAGCAGCAGGGATGATATTGCGAAGGCACCCTTATGCGGCATCATTTGCTTTTGCGGTAATCTCTTTTTTGATTATAAGCATGGTAAGTTATAATCTTTACACTATGTACTGGTCATTGTACATACTTGCGTTTCTGGGTTACATTTGTGGAATTGACCAGCATGAAAAAAATCTCCGTACGCTTTATCCTGATTTAACTACAATAGAGTTACACCAATTACGACAGGAAGGGTGCAACTTCGAAGTTTTCGAAAATAGTAGTGTGCAATGGATAGAAATGACTCAATAAAAGTCTCGGCAATATCGACAACATTGAATTGCAAAGATGGGTTGCGGGATTGCGTGGAACATCTTATTCAGGAGTTGGATGGACGACGTTTTCTTGAGATCGTCATAATTGATGGTGGATCAACCGATGGGACTTGGGAACTTCTCCAGGAACTCCAGCAACAAGACCATCGAGTCCGCGTTTTTCAGGAAATTGGCGCAAATATTTCCCGTGGCCGGAATTTGGCGGTGGAGCATTCTCGGGGGAATGTAATCCTCAGTTTTGACAGTGGTTGCCGAATGGTTGACGGTTATATGGCTCTAATGACTCAGCCATTTGTGGACGACACTGATTGTGGCGTGACCGGAGGCAAGACGGAAGCTATGGGGGTAAATTTTTTCGAAAAAATCGTTGCATGTCTTCAGCAAGGGACGCCCAAAGACGCTTTCAATCCCTCCTCACGAAGCATTGCACTTCGGAGATCGATTTTTGAGGCGATCGGCGGATATGACGAGTCTGTCTTGGCTGGAGAGGATACACACCTTAATCACAAGTGGCGCAATGCTGGGGTCAAATATGTACATGTCCCGGAGGCAAGAGTGTTCTGGCGTGTTCGTTCCTCCCTGTGGTCGCTTTATAAAATGCAGCGACGCAATGTGACCGGCTCGGTTATTTTACGCAATCCGTGGGGGTTAAGCGGTTGGGCCGTGCGATTGAATATAGTGTCCCTCGTAGTCGGTTTAGCGGGGCTTGGGGCGGTGGTGGCAGGGATGTTTGGTGGCTGGTATGTTTTAGGTATGGGTGCGGCTGGCTGGATGAGCTATGTTGTATTCCGAACAATGCGGCGGAAGCGATGGAAATCTTTTATTAACCCGGTGAGGCTTATCTGTGTTGTAGCGGCTATGCTGATGATGGATTTGGGGACATGGAGCGGAACCATTAATGGCTGGATACAGAGAAGAAAAATGAAAAAAATAAGGATGTTCTGGTAAATAAACCGCTAAGATTTAAATCAAATTTCATGGACTAATCAGTTCTTTTTAAGTATAGGCATTTGAGATTTTATTATTTTTAAAGTTTTTAACTTCGAAAAATGAACTTAATGAAAATATGCCAGATAAGTACGGTTCATCCCTTAAATGATAATCGGGTGTTTCATAAGGAGTGCAGAACTCTTGTTCGGGCCGGTCACAACGTGACTTTGATTATCACACACGATCGCAACGAAAAGCTCGAAGGGATTAATATCGTTGCATTAAAAAAAAGGAAGAACCGGCTGTCTCGAATGGTTTTGGGCACGTTCGAGGCATTATGTTATGCGCTTAAAGAAAAGGCTGACGTTTATCATTTTCATGACCCTGAATTGATACCAGCGGGAATTTTATTGAAATTAGCTGGCAAGAAGGTCGTTTATGATGTCCACGAAAATACATCTCAACAAATCCTCAATAAAGAGTGGCTGGGTGGTATATTCACCAGACGTATGGCTTCCTGTTTCGCAGGATTTGCCGAAGGATTAAGCAAGATATTTTTTGATGTTATTATAGCTGCCAGGCCCGATATCGCAGAGCACTGGAATTGTTCAAAGGTGCGAGTTGTTATAAATGCAGCAGCACTGGAAACAATAGATAAGGCACCGGAAATAGAAATCAGCAAGCCCAGAGCAGTTGTCATATACGCAGGCGGACTGACTTACATCCGGGGAATAAAGCAATTAATCGAGGCAATGGAAATAATCGGAGACAAAGCACAGCTTTGGCTCATAGGGAAATGGGAAGATGAGAAATTCAAAGCGGAATGCGAGAAACTTCCCGGCTTCAAACACGTGAAATCTCTCGGATATATGATTGTTGGTCAAGTTTATAGTTATATGAAAAAAAGCGATATAGCGGTTGTTACTTTTTTACCTGTACCAAATCATTTAACCACTCTGCCAAACAAGCCGTTTGAATATATGGCGTGTTGCCTTCCGGTAATTATGTCTGATTTTGAATACTGGAAGAAAATATTTGGCGAAAATGTTCTCTATGCGAATCCAAAATCATCCGAGCAGATAGCAAAACAAATAGAGAAACTCTTGAATGATAAGTCATTAAGGCAAATACTCGGTCAAAAAGGTCGCAAACTTGTTGAGGAAAAATACTCCTGGGAAGCAGAGAGCAAAAAATTATTTGAGATATACAATAGTTTAGCAAAGCTTTGATGAATGCATATTCTTTACCTCCATCAGCATTTTGCCCTGCCGTCTGGTTCGACCGGAACGCGGTCGTATGAGATGGCGCGTCGTTGGGTTGCGGCAGGGCATCAGGTTACACTCATCTGCGGCCGGGGAGACGCCTGCGGTCTGCCGGACCAGTCCGAATTTGAGGTGGAGGGAATTCAAGTCAGAGTTGTCGGCGCTAAATACAGCCAAAAACATTCTTTTATGCAGCGAATCTGGGCATTTTTTTATTTTATGATGGCGTGTACGCTTCAGGGGCTTCGTGTCAGAAATATAGAAATCGTTTATGCCACCAGTACGCCGCTGACTATCGGCATCCCGGCAATGCTGCTGAAATGGGGCAAGCGGATTCCATTTGTTTTTGAAGTACGTGACCAATGGCCTGAAGTACCCATTGAGATGGGTATTATAAAAAATCACCTTCTTATAAAATCACTGTTCTGGCTAGAAAAAACCATTTATAAAAAGTCATCTGCGATTGTTGCACTGTCGCCTGGAATGGCTTTGGGCGTTCGAAAGGTTCTTAGCCCCATTCAAAAACCCGTTTCTGTAATTCCAAATAGTTGCGATACCGCTCTTTTCAAGCCCGATATCGACGGCTCCGAAATCAGGGCACGGCACAATTGGCATAATAAATTCATCTTGCTTCACGTTGGCGCTATGGGTAAAGTAAACAGTCTTGATTTTGTGGTTGAGGCAGCACAAAGATTGAAAGACGAAAAGGATATTCACTTTGTATTGCTTGGCGATGGAAGCCAAAAACAAACACTTAAAGAAAAAATTAACTCATTAAAATTAAATAATATTGAAATACTGCCACCTGTATCAAAAAAAAATATGCCTGTTTATTTTGCGGCTGCAAATGTTGGGCTTGTTGTAATTGGAAACCATCCTATTATCGAACATAATTCAGCGAATAAGTTTTTTGATTCTTTGAGCGCCGGCAAATGTGTTCTTCTCAATTATTCTGGTTGGCAGCGGAAGATTCTCGAGGAAAACAACGCAGGACTTGGTTGCAAGCTTTGTAATATCGATGAATTCACAGAAAAGGTTCTGTATTTGGCCGGGCATCACCAGGAGCGAAAAGCTATGGGCAGAAACGCCAGAAAACTGGCCGAAGAGCAGTTCAGCAGAGACAAATTAGCCCGCGATGCATTAGAGTTAATTAACAAATCTCTAAAAAAGAAAGTATAAAGTATATAAGAAGAATCAGCATATTATTACATCCAATGTAGGCGGCAAACCCTATCATACTTGATATAAATGGCGTGGCAAGAAAGCTGGTTGTTGATGACGCAAAATGCGGCGTTTACGCGGAGCCGGAGAACGCTCAACAAATTGCTGAAAAGATGCGTTTTTATAAAAACTCTCCGCAGACCACCAAAGAACACGGAGAAAAGGGGTATAAATACGTCTGCGAACATTTTGACAGGAAAAAGCTCGCCGAAAAGTACATTGAACTGATAGGCAAACTTGTTGAATAAATCTAATGGATAAACCACAAAAAAAGACCGGTTCGCCGATACTCCTGTTTTTCGCTGCTTTTGCCGTTGTTATTATCGTAACAATCGTTACAAATCGTCGAAGCCCGGTTGCGGCTGAGCTTCAAATACCGCTTAATAACGGGATAGCAGCCCTGTCAACGTGCGGAAACCTTCTTGCGGCTGTTTCCAATGACAGCAGGTTCTATATCTGGGAATGGACGGACTTATCGAAGAGCCATCAGGAATTTGACGTCGAATCCGACCAATCCGTCCTTCTTGCATTAGACAAAGCTATATCGTTGAAGCGAATAAGGCCAGATTACGTCACCTTGTCGCGACTTGAAGACGGCAAAAAACAGGTGAAAATTCCCCTGCCGTATGAATCTGATGTGGGATGCCTAGGCATCAATAGCGACAGGAGCAGAATATTTATCCTGCTCACGGATGGTAATCGTCAAGGCGGCGACCAAGTGAAGTGTGAATTACTCGAAGTGTTAGTCGATTCTGAAAAGATTGACAGAATACTCACCTTTAACTCAGAAAAAAGTTTCCCGGCGAACATATCCGTCTCTGACGACGGCCGGTATATTGTCGTTGCGGGAGAGAAAAACAATCTCGGCTGGGTGGCTGTTCTGGACGCCAAAGAAGACCGGCTTCTATGGCAGAAGGAAATGCCCGAGTTTGAGAAAATATTCAGGGCCGTATTCTCAAAAGACGGCGAAGTGATATACGCACGAGGCACCGATAGCACACTGCTCGTTATCAAGGCGGATTCAGGGGAGATAACCGACCGATTGCTGCCGATAAAGAAAAACAGAAATACCTTCAGAGTGCAGGCGACCCAGACAGTCGCCGTAAGCAGGGATGGTAATCTTGTAGCAGCAACAATTTTCACCGGTGTTTATGTCTGGAACACGAATACCAAAAAGAAACTGTGCGAGTTTGGTTCAAGCCACAAGGCCATAAGTAGTATAACCTTTTCTGACGACTCTCGTTACCTGGCAACCTCAGATATGCGACAGGGCGGAAAAATCATAATCCTGAAATTACCTTAACCAGACAAATGAGGTCTTGGCGGCTTTTGACAAAGCGTCTCTTCGATATAATCCTGAGTTTAACGGGTCTTGTTTTGCTCAGCCCCGTGTTGCTTACTTGCGCGCTGGTAATACGGCTAAAGCTGGGTTCACCTGTGTTGTTTTGCCAAGAGCGACCTGGGCTGCACGGAAAGAGCTTCCTCTTATACAAGTTTCGAACGATGACCGACAGGCGTGACGAAACAGGAAAACTGCTGCCAGATGAGCAACGCCTGCCAGCGTTCGGACGATTCCTGAGAAGCACCAGCTTGGATGAGCTGCCTGAGCTTTTCAACGTCTTCAAGGGCAATATGAGTATCGTGGGCCCCAGACCCTTAATGATGAAATACCTAGGCCGATATAGCCCCGAGCAGGCAAGACGCCACGAGGTAAAACCCGGAATCACCGGCTGGGCACAGGTAAACGGGCGAAACGCGATTTCCTGGGAAGACAGGTTCAAACTCGACGTGTGGTACGTTGACAATCACAGTTTTTGGCTTGATTTGAAGATAATCTTCAAAACTGTCGCGGCGGTATTAAAACGAGAGGGTATCACTCAGCAGGGAAGGTCCACGATGGATGAGTTTATGGGGACGCCGAAATGCTAACATACAAAGAGGTTAAAGATATCGAATCACAATTCGGCTCGCCCTTTTATATATTAGACGAGGCCGCATTCAAAAAGAATTACGATGATATTGTAAACGCCTTTGCCGCCAGATACGAAAAATTCATACTGGCCTATTCCTACAAGACAAACTACATCCCTTACCTGTGCGGCATTATCATGACCAAAGGCGGATACGCCGAGGTCGTTTCGCGAATTGAATATGACCTCGCCCTGCGAATAGGTCAGGACCCGAAGAAAATTATCTTCAACGGGCCTGTGAAAAACTACGACGATATAGAGCTTGCGCTGAAAAACGAAAGTATCGTCAATCTGGATTCGGAGTACGAGCTTGATTATGTGCGAAGATACGCAGCCGGCAATCCCGCCAGGAAGGTAAAAGTGGGGCTTCGGATAAACATAGATTTAACGGATGAAAATGGAGTATCGCACTTGTATGAGGGTATGCGCGCAGGCAGATTCGGTTTTTCATCGGAGAGTGACAATATTTCGAGGATTATTTCGGAATTGTGCCGAGTAAAAAACTTAACAATCAACTGTCTGCATGGGCACAGTTCTGCATGGGACAGAAGCGTCTGGTGCTATGAAAAAATAACAAAAACGCTATGTGAAATCGCCTCGAAATACGCCCCTGATACCGTTGAATACATCGACATAGGCGGCGGGATATACGGCTATATCCCTCCTCAAATGCGGCGGACACAGATGCCGAGTTTCAACGACTATGCGAAAGCTGTCTGCGGGATTTTAACCGGCAATCCCTGGGCCAAAAACCGAAAGCCGTATCTTGTGCTGGAGCCGGGAGTTGCGATGTCCGCAAACGTTTTAAGCTATGTAACGAAGGTCGTCAGCATAAAGAATATCAAGGGTAATATCCTCGTGACCGTTGATGGCAGCGCATTTCATACCAAGCCCACGTTTCATAAAGTCAATCAGCCGCACACCGTCATCAGTAAAGATAAAAAAGAAAATCACGGGATTTACAGCGTCTGCGGAGCGACGTGTATGGAGAAAGATTACCTGCTTAACGACATCGACGACATTGTGCCCGAAAGAGGCGAGTATATCAAAATAGACAGCGTCGGGGCTTATACGATTGTCCTGACGCCGACTTTTATTCACCCGACGCCGCCTATATTAGTCAGGCAGGATGACCATTATAAGGAAATCCGCAGAAGGCAGACCTTCGAGGATATGTTCGATTGTTTCTGTTTCGAGTAAACAAATGAGAATCCAGGGCCAAACAGTAACGCTGCGTGAAATGGAAAAATCGGACGTGGCGAACAAGGTCAAGTGGTTTAACGACCCCGAAGTCAACAAAACGCTTTTTCTGGATGAAAAATTAGACCTCCAAAAATCGCTCGAATGGTTCAATAAAAGCAGAAGCGATACATCGAGACGTGATTTTGTAATCGAAACCTCTGATGGCAGGCCTATAGGAAATATTTCTTTAGTGCATATAAGCGATATTCATAAAACGGCTGAGATTTTTATTGCCGTCGGCCAAAAGAAATTTTGGGGCAAAGGCGTAATGTACGAAGCCGAAGGACTTCTGATTCAATGGGCATTTGACTTTTTGAAACTCGAAAAAATACGGGCCGACGCCTACCTGAACAACATCGCCAGCATCATTACAATGAAAAAACTGGGCTTTCAAACCGAAGGAACCTTACGGAAAGAAAGATACCAGGACGGCCTGCGTTTGGACGTTATCAGATTCGGCTTATTAAAGGAAGAATTCCTGTTCAGTTCCAAAATATAGAATCATTCGGAGTCGAAATAATCGGGCAGTTAGACGAAATAATTCGTAACGCCAGAAACGCCTCAAACTGGCTTGCGTATCGCAGAGCGTCTGAACAAATCAAACGACTCATTGCTTCAGGCGATGTCAAACCGCAAACTACGCTCAAAGTCGCCTTTTCAAGCTCTTTTACAATCGAGCCGCTCGTGGATTTTGTAACGGTCGAGGCCGCGGACTGCTCGATTGGGTTTCAAGCATATATCGCTCCTTTCGGCCAGGTCAGCCAGGAAATACTTAATCCCGCAAGCGGCCTTTATCAATTTGCCCCGGATGTTACCGTTTTGACGGCGGAGTCGAATTCATTATCGAAAAGCCCGCTGGAGGCGTCCACACAGCTCGTTACACTCTCGAACGCTTTTAAGGAAAACGGTACTGGGATTCTTATCGTGTGCACGTTTATGGCAAACCCCGCCTGGCCTATGCACATTTTGCATACCGAACACGATGTTCAATTGACCGAAGCCAATCAACTGTTGAGAGAGCATTTCGCAAACGATTCCCGTGCGCAGATATGCGACCTGGACTCCATCGCGGCTTATTACGGTTACGCCAATGCTATTTCACCTGAAATGACAGCTATGGCGAAAATTCCCTTCTCTGAAGGGTTTATGGCCCTGCTGGCGAAAAAACTGGTTTCGCACCTAAAGGCAAAAGCAGGGATTATCCGTAAATGCTTAGTCCTCGATTGTGATAATACCCTGTGGGGCGGCATTATAGGCGAAGACGGTATGGAAGGAATCGTGCTGGGGCAGGATTGGCCGGGGCGAGAATACGTTAATTTCCAGAAAACAATCCTCGAACTTTATCACCAGGGCGTTATCCTTGCCATTAACAGCAAAAATAACGTTCAGGACGTGATGCAGGTCCTGCGGGAACACCCGTATATGGTTCTGAAGGAAGAGCACTTTGCGGCCATTATTGTAAACTGGGACGCCAAGCCGCAAAATATGGAAAAATTAGCTGAGCAGGTGAATATCGGCCTGGACAGTTTGGTTTTCGTTGATGATAACCCGGCTGAACGTCAGCTTATGCGACTGATGCTGCCCCAGGTCGAGGTGCTCGACCTGCCGGATAACCCCGCCTTGTTCGAAAAAACGCTTCGAGAGACGGCCTTTTTCGCGAAGCCGACTCTAACCGAAGAAGATAAAAAACGAGGCCGGAGCTACGCCGAGCAGCGAAAGAGAATGGAGCTGCAGAAAAGCTGTGTTTCACTCGACGAATACCTTAAATCCCTCGAAATGGTTTGTTCGATACGCCCGGCGGAACAAAAAGACATAAAAAGGGCGGCCCAGCTTACCCAGCGAACCAACCAGTTTAACCTGACGACGCGCCGATACAGCGAGGCGGATATAACCACGATGCTTGGAAATCAAAACTGGCGGATTTACGTCCTCGGATTGAAAGACAAATTCGGCGATAATGGAACAGTTGGATTGGCCTTAGTAGAAACACAAGCGAAGTTTTGGCGCCTGGATACGTTTTTGATGAGCTGCCGGGTGATTGGCAGACAGGCGGAAGATGCCTTCGTTGACCGAATATGTCGGGACGCTATTGAAGCCGGCTGCGTCAAAGTCACCGCCGAATACATCCCAACTGCTAAAAATAACCTCGTGGCCGACTTCTGGGATAAAATGGGCTTTAGAAAACTGGCTTCAGATAAAATTGCCGCCGCTTACGAGCTGCTTCTGAAAGAGTATAAACAGAAGACCCTGAAATTTCTTAACTGGAGCAATTGAATGGCATCCGAAATACGGCAAAAATGCGTGGCATGTGAAAGCACACAAAATGTTCCGATTAATCTCAAATTCGGCTACGAAGGAAAAATTTGTCTTAATTGCAACCTTGTATGGGCGGTAAATGTATTGGGCACGAAACAACTATACGAATCAGCGTATGACAAAAACTCGCAGGATTTTGTCTGGCAAAGTTACTTGGATGCTTATGAGAGAGTCAAATCGACGCAACGGGCTTCGTTTTACTGGTTTGAACAGTATTTTCTAAAAAAAAACAGACCGTTCGGTTCAAAAAATCTTCTTGAGATAGGATGTGGCGTGGGGAGATTTCTTTTAGGATGCAAAAATACCGGCTGGCAAATCCACGGTCTGGATATCAGCGATAAGGCGGTTGAGATGTCCAAAAAACTTATGCCGGACGATGATTTCCAGATCGGAACCGTCGAAGAGTCAAAATGGCCGAAAGAAAGCTTTGAAGCAATAACCTGCTGGGAAGTGATAGAGCACGTAAATGACCCTTTTATCTTTGTAAGCAAAATTAAAGAATTGCTCACGAATGACGGTATTTTTGCCTTCAGCACGCCCGACTGGGATAACTGGCTGATTCGCCGGAATCCACGTAAAAATTACTGGCCGCCTTTCCATAACTGGTTTTTCTCTGAAAAAAGCATCAAAGCCCTGCTTGAGCGGGCCGGCCTGAAGATAATCAAAATAAAACGCCGTTTGTTCCCATGGGGCGAGACCAATTGGCCGCGCTGGCGGAGAATTTTATCAATTCCCTGGCTTATTTATAAAGGCGTGATTTTAAACCAGGGGGGGGGCCGGCTTGTCGTCCTGGCGAAAAAGCCGTAATTGCACGTTGTTACGAGGACATATGAATAAGCAATTAGAGAAGATATTTCACCAGGCCTTCGAAGTCGATAAAGTTGACGAGTCAATGTCAATTTATAACGTCGCCGGCTGGGATTCAATGGCACACGTCGGACTGATTCTTGCGCTGCAAAAGGAATTCAAAGTAAACATTTCCCCTGCGGACGCTATTGAACTGATAAGTGCGGAAAAAATAATTAAATACCTCGAACAGAACTTGAATCAAAGGGATGGTGATGAGTAATCAAGAAAGTTATCGTGATAACGAAAAGATAAAAACAGTGGTTGTTCTTGGCGCCAGCGGAACCATTGGGAGTTTATCCGGCGGGCTGATGGCGCAGAACGGGCTGAAGGTTTATTTCCTGAGCCGGACGCAACAGGGCTCAGAACGTGGACTCCAAAAAGCGATATCTCAAGCGCGATCTGAAATGATAGCCCGCAATGTTATATGCGGCGACTATGAGCATTTGCTAGGCCAAGCCATAAGTGAGACCGACTGGGTCGTTGAGGCGATTGCTGAAGATGTAAAAATCAAGCAGCAATTGTACGAACGGGTCGAGTCATATAGAAAACCTCAAACCATAGTCAGCTCGACAACGTCGAGCTTACCCCTGAATGAATTGATTGAAGGCCGAAGCGAAGGTTTCAAAAAGCATTTTCTGTCAACGCACTTTTTCAACCCGCCCGGGCGTATGTCGGCCTGCGAGATAACAGGAACCGAATTCACCGACCCAAATGTGGTCGATTTTATGCGGCAATTCCTCAAAAAACGCCTGCGAAGAGCGGTCATCTCTGTAAAAAATACCGTGGCGTTTGCCGGCAACCGTATCGCATTTGTGTTATTCAGCAGAATTACCACACTTGCCAGCGAATTTGGCGTGGAAACGATGGACTACCTGATTGGCCCGTATACCGGCCGATTGTTGCCGCCGTTAGCAACGCTCGATTTGGTGGGGTTGGATATTCATAAGGCAATTATTGACAGCTTGAAAACCCATACCAAAGACGCGATGCACAGATGGCTTACTACGCCGGGCTACATAAATATGATGATTCAAAAAAAACTGCTGGGCAATAAAACGGGATGCGGCTTTTATAGGAAATTGGAAAGCGGTAAATTTGTCTTCCTCGACCCGGTTCTCTGCGATTATGTTCCGGCGATTGAACCGCACGTAGCGTTCGTAGAAAAGGCAAAACACTTTACTCATATGGGTATGTATAAAGAAGCCTTTGAGACAATCCTAACAGCACAAGGTAAAGAAGCGGAAGTCGTAAAGAACATCCTGTGCGCATATATTGCTTATTCATACTCACTTGTAGGCGAGGTAACAGACAGCACCACGGGTGTCGAAGGAATCGATAAAGTTATGGCTTACGGTTTTAACTGGGCGCCGCCAAGCGTAATTATGGAGGCACTCGGCGGCAGCGAAATCGTTACAAAGCTGCTTAAAGAGAGGGGATTTGCCATACCTCAATCGCTGCAGATCGGCCTTAAATCCTGTTTCAATATCACCAACTCCGGCAAATACTTTGTGGCTAAATGAACGTATAAGAGAATACAAAATGAAAAATGAACGTGTATATATCATAGGTGGCTACCAAACCGATTTCGCCCGCAACTGGGCAAAGGAAAGAAAACATATAGCGGCAATGATGCGGGAGGCGTATCAGGGAAGCATTGAAGCAACTGATATCTACCCGGGCGACATCAAAGCGGCGTTCATCGGCAATTTCGCCGGTGAATTATACTGTATGCAGGGACATTTGGGCGCGTTTTTTGCTGACTTTGACCCGAGATTCGTGGGGCTGCCTACAATGCGATTTGAAGCCGCCTGCGCAGCAGGCGCAATTGCGGCTCTGTCGGCAATGGCACACATACAGGCAGGCATACACGATCTGATATGTGTAATCGGCGTCGAACTTATGAAAACAGCCGACTCCGCCAAAGGCGGAAATTATCTCGGAACCGCCGCTTGGTATGAAAAAGAATGCTTTGGTATCGAGTACCCGTTCCCAAAACTATTCGGCAAACTCGGCGATGAATATGACAAAAGATACGGTCTTGACAATAAATATCTTGCCCGTATTGCGGAAATCAATTACGCAAACGCCAAAAATAATCCTAACGCCCAAACCCGCGACTGGTTTATGAACTTTGAGCATGCCTGCGTAAAGGGCAAATACAACTCCGTTATCAGCGGCAGAATCAAAGTTACAGATTGCTCGCAGATAACAGATGGTGCAGTGTGCCTGTATCTTGCCTCCGAAGATTATGCAGCCAAATACGCCAAACAAATGGGGCTGCCACTTGAAAAAGTGCCTCGTATCATCGGCTGGGGGCACACAACGGCTCCGATAGAATTTGCCAAAAAAATCGCCGATTCAGCCAACTGTGAATATGTCTTGCCGATGACTAGAAAAGCGATAACAGATGCATACAGTCGAGCCGGTGTAAAAGATTGCTGGGACCTGGATGTAATCGAAACCCACGACTGCTTTACAACCTCCGAATATATGGCAATCGACCATTTCGGTTTGACAAAACCCGGTGAATCCTTCAAGGCAATCGAACAGGGCGTCATCGAGCCGAGAGGCAAACTTCCCATAAACCCTTCAGGCGGACTTATCGGTTGCGGTCATCCAGTTGGCGCCACGGGCGTCAGGCAACTTTTAGACGCATACAAACAGATTACGGGCACAGCAGGCGATTACCAGGTGCCGGGGGCAAAGACAGTCGCCATGCTCAACATCGGAGGAAGCGCAACTACCAACGTCTGTTTCATCGCAGGAATAGATGACTGACCCCGTACAAAACAACGATGATATAAAAATTGTCCCGCTGTCTCCTGAACACGCAAGAGCAGTAGCTGAACTTCATATCTCGGGCATAAAAACAGGATTCATAAGCTCTTTAGGCGTGGAATTCGTGACCGCGCTCTACGAAGCTATAGCCAAAAGCAATTATGGCTATGGCTTCGTCGTTTTAAAGCACGGCAAGGTGGCCGGCTTTGCTGCCTTTGCGACACACCTGACCGGTTTATACAAATCGGTCATTTTCAAGCACGGCCCCCGATTCATATTTTCACTGGCTCGCAAAATACTGTCGTTGGGCACGGCCAAGAAGGTACTTGAAACCCTCTTTTATCCGGCACGAGTAAAAAATATGAACCTGCCTGAAGCAGAATTCCTGTCAATGGTGATTTCTGAGCAGGCACGCCGTAAGGGTCTGGCTACAGATTTCATAAAGATGGGTTTTGCCGAGGCCGCTAACAGGGGTATAGAGAAACTTAAAATACTTGCCGCTGTGGACATACTCCCGATAAATAAGCTGTATGAGAAACTCGGATTCGAGCTCGTCGGGCGTATAGAAAATCACGGCATTATAAGTAACGTCTATGTGGTGAGAACCGACTACTTTTGCTCCGACACGCAACTTAAAACTGAAAACACCGTAAAACCTAATCTCGGTCAAAGCCCCTTCATTGCCGGCAGTAGATCGGAAACTGAAAATTTATACAGCGTCCTGGTAACTTACGGGTGGTGTCGAACCACATACGCCGTCGTTTTGTCGCTGGGCAGACGGGGTATAGACGTTCACGTCTGCGACGCGTCATCGACCGCAATGTCTCGATACTCACGACACTGCAAGTCATTCACAAAGGTTCCTGATTTGTTCACTGAGCCGGGCAATTACTTTGAAGCAATCTGTAAAGCCCTTGAGAAAACCGGCGCAAAGGTGCTTCTGCCCGCGCACGAGGACGTCGGGATATTCTGCAGGCGGGCCAAAGAGCTGCCGAAGGGGGTTTTGACGGCCCTGCCCCCCTGGGACAGCTACAGAATTGCGGAGGACAAATCACACGTTTTGGACATTGCATCGAGGGTCGGCTGTCCGACGCCGCTGACGTTGTCTGTTCATTCATACTCCCACCTCGAAGAACTTTCCCGGTCACTGGTCTGGCCGGTGGTCCTGAAAACCCACATCGGCAACAGCGCAAAAGGCGTGCGAATTGCTAAGAACAGCAATGAGCTTCTTACAAAGTACAAAGACCTTGTAAAAACCTTTCACCTGCAAAATGACCGCTGGCCTTTATTACAGGAATTTTTACCAGGCGAGGCGGCGGGCGTATGCGTCCTGTATAATAACGGTAAATGCGTGGCAAATTTCGCGGAGCAGTACCTCCGCTGCAAGGAGCCGGGTTTGTTCGGAACTTCGACCCTGCGGGTGCCTCTGGATAATCCAAAACTTATTTCGCAGGCAACAGCGGTGATGGATAAACTGAAATGGCACGGCGTCGCACACCTCGATTTCGTCGCGGACAAATACGGGGAGTTCAAACTAATCGAGGTCAATCCCCGATTGTGGGGCGCTTTGGCCCTGTCAGTGTTTTCGGGTGTCGATTTTCCATATTTATGGTATCTCACGGCCACGGGAAATGCCCCAAATGAACAGATTCCGTCGAAATATCCAGCGATAAAATGCAGGTGGATAGCGGGCGATTACCTGGCTTTTATTGAGCTTGTTAAGCGTAGAATGTTCAAAGAAGCAGCCGGCGTCCTCGTGCCGCAGCGAAATTGCTACCACGACGATTTCGTATTGACCGACCCGCTGCCGTTTATGTTCGAAATATTCGATTACGCCCTCAAGTTTTTACGGTCAGGCGGCTCGACAAACCCCGTCGTCGAAGGTATGGTTCGTTAAACCTTTGGGCTTCCAGCGCCTCGAATACCCGCCATTTTAAGGTAACCCTTCCTCCATACAATCAGCCAGGATGTCACTGCGACTGCGCAGGAGGCAACAATCGCCCATAATAAGGGCAACTGACTGACCGCGACGCCTGCCAGGGCATAACCAGCCGAAAAAACATAGCACAGATTTACCGTCTTTTTCACGGCCAAGCCGGCATCCACCATCTGGTCGTAAATATGGCCCCTGTCGGGAATAAACAGGGGTCTTTTATTTATAAAACGCCTGGCAAACGCTATGGCGGTATCGAGGATGGGCAGGCCGAAAATCACAATCGACCCCAGCCAGAACTGTAACTTCTCTTCTGCAAAAAGAATCATCAGGACCGCCATATTCAGCCCCAGCAGCAAGCTGCCCGCATCGCCCATAAATATCCTTGCCCCTCCCCGTCGGGGATAATTAAAAATTAGGAAGCCACAAACGGCTGATAGCTGGGTAAGGCATAATACGAATCTTAACCAACCGACGTTTGCGGGGTCTTCATATTGCACCGCCATTAGCGCACCGAGCGCCATCATACCGACAGTCATTATCGCGGTAACACCTGCACACAAGCCGTCGAGGCCGTCTAAAAGATTCAGCGAATTTGTCGCCCCCAGCACGAAAACTATTACAAAAGCAGTATCGATAACAAGCCCGACTGGCCCGGCAAGCGAATAGACCTTCGGCGTTATCCCCACTGCGACTAATATAACCGCAGCCGCAACCTGACCCGTAATTTTTTGCCAGGGTCTTATATCGAAGATGTCATCGAGCGCCCCGATAACGGAGGCAATGGCACCGGCTGCGAGTATTCCAAATCCCCATCTGAAAGCAACCGAGCCATAATATCTTTCAGGCACAAAAGCAAAAGAAACCAACATCCCGAAAAGTATGCCTAAAAATATCGCTATGCCGCCCAGGTAGGGAGTGGTTTTACCGTGTGTTTTGACGAGATTGTCCGGCTTGTCAACGATGCCCAGGCGCGGGGCTATTTTCTCGCAAAGCCGGGTCGCAATGACAGAAACAATAAAAGCGACCAAAGCTGCCGGCCAGCATTCAACCAACCGGCTCAGGGGTGATTCGGGGCTGATTGTTTTTTCGAGCATACTTTTTTCCTAATGCTGTGATAATAATTCCAAAAGCCGCAAAGAGCAAGTCGGTCGGGGAAAAGTGCCTGCCCAGCAAAAGCGAGCCGATTTTCACGACAGTTAAAAAAACAACGGGAACGACGCAGGTCAACAATAACCGCTTGTCGAAGGATTTATAAGGCAAATAGAGCCGCATAAATTTAATCCAGACCGCCGTTATGCCGGCGTATGCGAAAATATGAAAGCCCGCGTTTAGAATCGGAACCAGTTTCGACAGGTCGGCTTTGGCGAGGTTGGTCAGGCCGAATATGGTTATCGCCAGCACCGCCAATAATGCCTGCCAGAAAGCAAGAAACGTAAATAACAGCAAGCCCGTCAATACCCCCGCTACGTTGGCTAAAAAATCGCCGAAATCCTTAATTCTTCCCACGTATGGCTGTAAAAGCTCATCAATACCGCCGTAAGCACAAACAACAAACAGTATCAGCAAAACCTGCCGTTTTTTCCAATTGACCTTGTCGTCGGGGCTGATTGAAAACCACACTAAAAAAATCAAATCGAGGTACGCCAGAAAATGAAGCCACTTGTCAGAAACCTCCGCACGATAGACTAATTGCGGTATCGGTATATGAGAAACTATAACAAGCCCAATCCAAAAAGGAGCTAAGACTGCAATCGTTATTTTTTGCCTGCTTATCAATTTCATAAGTATAAGTAAAAGGGCTTTGATTTTAACAGAAATCGGCTTATGATGTAACAAAAAGGAGAAAGATTATGATGCACCCAAACATAATTCGTAAAGCATGCTTTTTAATAATCATTTCGATAGTGAGTTTGCCGGTCTTTGTCTCCACAGCGTCAAGCGAAGCGCCAAAACGGGTTCGGCCCGGGATGAAAGTCATTCAGCTTCCAACGCCGGTTGCGAAGGGGTCGGCAACACTGGAGGAGGCGATAAGTTCGAGGCGAAGCATTCGGCAGTTCGCAGACAAACCCCTTGATTTCGTCCAGATGGGCCAGTTGTGCTGGGCCGGGCAGGGCGTAACCGACAAGCTGCGAAACCTCCGCGCCGCGCCCTCGGCCGGCGCCATTTACCCGATAGAGCTTTACTTAGTCACACTAAAAGGGTTGTTCGTTTATCGGCCTGAGGAACACTTATTAGAGCAGGTAAGCACCGCCGACCTGCGAAAGCCATTAGCATCAGCAGCCCAAGGGCAGGATTGGCTTGCCGAGGCCCCTTGCAGTATCGTTATCGCCGGCTCAGTCAGAAAGGTCGCGGCCAAATACGGGAACAAGGCGATGAGGTTTATGCTGCTCGAAGCCGGCTGCGTCGCTGAGAATATCCAGTTGCAGGGCATAGCGATGGGGCTTGCAACGGTAGCGGTCGGGGCTTTCGATTCGAAAACCGTTCATAAAATATGCCAGCTTTCCGGCGAGCTCGAGCCATTATTGATTGTTTGCATCGCGTATCCGCTTGTTAAGCTGGAAGAACCGAATCAGGCCGAGAAACCTGCATCCGAAGTAAAAAAAGCGGTCCTTATTGTCCCCGGCGCCGATTTCAGGGATGAGGAGTTTTTCGAGACGCAGCGCATTTTGAACAACGCCGGTATAATAACCGTCGTGGCAGGTCCTAAGATTGGACCTTTACGAGGCGCTTCAGGCGGCATTGTCGCTTCCGAACTGACGCTCGACAGGGTGTCCGTTGACGATTTTGAAGCGGTGGTCTTTATAGGCGGCCCCGGCGCAAGCGAATATTTCGAGAATAAAACCACATTCAGCATAGCCAGTGAAGCGGCCGCCAAACGTAAGGTTCTCGCCGCGATAGACAACGCACCGACGATTCTGGCCAACGCCGGCGTCCTCAGAAATATCCGCGCCACCGGATTTCTTACCCAGCGGGAGTCAATTAAAAAAGGCGGCGCTCAATATACCGGAGCGCCTGTCGAAAAAGATATGCTGATAATAACCGCCAGCGGCCCATTGGCTGTCGTTCCCTTCGCACAGACAATTGTCGCCGCTCTCCAGAAAATCTAAAACATCTACAAACTGCTAAAATTAAAAGTCCTCGGATAGGTCAGCTTTGGGAGTGGCCATTGTAATGGGCATATCAACTTCGACTTCGCTGGAGCCGCGAATAACACGCCCAAGCTTATCACCTGCAACCTTAACCGGCTCAATTATCATCTCAGGCACCGTATAGGTCGACAGGCAACTGTCATATAATGCAGGGTCTTTTTGCGGCAGCAATATCGGCTTATAAACCTTGCCCTCCCGGTCAACATAACTTATGTAAGTTCTTGTAAACACGCCGTAATCTCTTTTGCTGCTGAACACCAACCATCGACTGTTGCTCGACCAACTCTGCCACGATTCACTCTCACTGCTGCTGATGTCAAGCCGCCTGTATTCAAACTTCCCTGTCTGCTCCGCGGCTTCTAAATCCATCAGATACAAATCACTATCACTTTGCCAGCAGGGAAAATAACCATAATCTATCATACAAAAAGACAACCACCGTCCATCTGGGCTTATACTCGGCATAGCAATGCTTCGCCCCGCATCTTTAGCAAGAAGGACCTCTTCGGCCTGCCCCCATTGGTCGCTGTTAACATCATAACTTATTCGTACCAAATCATACCTTATATCTTTATATTTCTCACCCGCCGTTGTTTTCGTATCAGACGCCGGCTTCAATGCCCTGCAAAAATACAAGAACTTCCCATCCGCCGACCATACAGGCCAGTTCTCCAACTGCTCCTTTTGGGAAATCTCCGGCGACGTCTTCAGCTGACTCGTTTCCGGAAGAAAGTATGCCAGCGACGAATCAAGGTTCACCGTGTCTCTAACCTCTGTTCTGCCGAGATGCCAGAACATCGGCAGGTTATTCATGGAATACACTGCCAGCTTGCCGCTCGGATGCCACGACGTATAACCAAACTTTGCTCTGATTTTTTCAACCTTGCCGTCTTCGATAAACAGTGTGCTGATGCCATATCCCTTGAAGCTGCGAATACCTATCAACATCTTATCAGGATGATTTCTGCAAAATGAATGACAATTAAGACAGCCGCCTTTATAGCTGCTGTTATTCAATATCAGCATCTCCTCAAAACTTCGTAAGTCGCGCTGGTAAACCGCCATTGGACCCTTAAAATGGATAGTGGTATAGTTCATCTTTCTGTACACAAGAAAAGAGTCAATATCCTCATCGGCAATTTTGCTGGTAACACAGGCATACCGGCTCCATCTGCCGCTCTGTCCTTTCACATAAACATCGAAGTAAAGCTGCTGACCCCTATTGTTACCGAGCAATCTGTGCCAGGCCTCTTGAGGAATCGCGATTTTACCTGACCTGCTGAAGACCTCTATGACACCGCCGTTCTTTGAATATATTTTTGCACAATAATGCAAACCGTCCTCCTCAACGGCAAAATTCAACGGCGCAATGTTTGGCGGTAAAACAATCCCGCTGTAATCCGGCCGAATCCTCGGCAAACGATCGACCGTATCGAAGCTTTCAATGCGCTCTCTGCACCCATATAACAAAACACACAATGACACAGCCGCCAACGCCAATGCTAATACCAAGGTTAAATTTCTATATTTGCTCATTGGGTTTCTTCTGCCGGTAGTTGCTAAAAAAACGATAAAACAGAAAACTATAGCCGTAACTTCCCCACAATTCTTTAGCGGCCCTATATTTGTCGTAGCTATACCTGTTATAAATCTCAATAAAATCATTAAACCGTTTCGCCGATTCGGCGCTTATCTCCCAGCCCTGCAGGTCCACCTCCGTTTTACCGCCGCCTTTATACAACAGTAGCGCTTCTTCATATAATCTCGGAATTCGCATATAATTAAAATCATTCAAACGTCCGATGTTCGAGGCGATTTTATCCACCTGTCCGTTAAGCAAATACCAGGCCATCAAATACTCAAAGGCCATTCGGTTGTGCTTATTTGCCTCCAGTAAACCCTCCAGCATTTCATCGTAGTGATAAGATTCAAATACAACAGGGTCTTTTTTCAGCATATTCTGCCGCAGATACCGAATGCGTTCGTCACCCACAAAATTAGGATCCGATTCAAGCTGCGCCAAATACCTTTTTGCCCAGCCAGAGTAAAAAATGGTCTGGCTGAGGGCCCCCAGATAAACTCTCGCCGAATCCAAATCGCCTTTCGCCATTTTTATCAGGGCAAGGTCCTGCAAAATCATCGGACGCCGCCCGTTTAACTCCAGGCATCTGGTCAAATCCATTTCCGCAAGATTCAAAGCTCCAAACTCCATATGCGTATCGAATCTCTTCCATTTAAAAGAGGGGGCCCTAACTTCCTCTTCAAAAGACATTGCACCCGGATGCTGCGGAAAAGCGAACATATCCGTGGCCAATCTGCCTGTATGATACAATGCACGATTGACGGCGTGCATTACGTAAAAATCGCTCCAGCAGCTTCTTGATGCCTTAAGCAATTTGTCCCACTCGCTATGCCAGGCGTAGTAATTGACTGCAAGAAAACCTCTCGTTTCACCGTCGTATGAGTAAAAAACTGCCCCGCCCGCAAGTAAAAACAAAAAAGCGGTCGCAAGAAACCTTTTGAGTATGGACTTGCTCGGCCTTCCCGTAAAAAAAACCTCTTTTTTAATGAATACCCGCAAAATCCCCAGCAAAATCGCCACTGCAGGCACAAAAAAGCAAAGTATGTAAAGAAGCACAAGCGTCTCTTCCCAACGAGGATTGCGCCGGATTACAATTTTCCACGAAAAGGCCAGCAAATCGCTAAACGCCTCTATTATGCTGACGTTGAAAAATATAACTCCTTCTGAATACGCAATCGCTGCCGCTGACAATAAATACAACGCGCACATAAGCCATCGGCGCCCGAAAAACAGCTCATAAATCACACAAAGGGCAGCAAAAACAAAATACGCCGCGGCGGCCAGCATATAAAGCACTATCGACATAAACAGGAAAAGCAGGAAACTCTTTGCTTTGCCCGCAAACCTGAAATCCAAGTATAAATACGTGAAAACCAGTGCCGCAAGTACTGCCATAATAAGCGTAATGTGATGTGTATATCGGCTATAAAGAATCAGCACAAGAATAGGTAAAACATAAGCTAGTCCTTGAAATCGGCGAGCTCCAGTCTTATTAATTATCGCTTTTGTTGTTTCGTACAAGCACAATGCCAGAGCCGTTATAACCAAGGCGCCCGTCCAGGCGTAATACAAAAACTCGCTGAGAAATCCCGATATGTAAATCACAAATCCCCCGGGCTGAAACGCCGTTTCCCTGAAAAAGGTCCAGCCGCTAAAAAAAACGGGGCAATCGCTGATTATCCCATTGCCATAATAAATGAACCGGCTATCGATAACCAGCCATAGGAAAAGATAAAACGAGACAAAAAAAAGAATTTCCCGGCTAAAGCCTGTTGTTATGCGAACCGGCGATTTTCGTGACGTTTCTTTCATTTACCTTAATTTACCAATCCGCAGGGCTTTAAGCAAATTTATCTTATGGTCGCGAGGCGTGACGTGCATCTCGTATTTCGTTTCACCGGCGATCAGCCGTTAAACAAACCATATTTAATCCGAAATTACACCCTATGATTATAGCGGTTGGTAATCGGCAGACGCCGGTCTCTGCCGAACGCCTTGGGTGTGATTTTCACTCCCGGCGGCGATTGCCTTCTCTTGTATTCGTTGCGGTCAACCATACTGATAACCCTGTTGACGATGTCCTTAGGCAGGCCTTCCTTGATAAGCTGATGAGCAGATTTGTCTTCCTCGACATAGCCCCTGAGGATTTTATCCAGAAGTTCATACTCGGGCAGGGAATCGGTGTCCTTTTGATTGGCCCGCAGCTCAGCGGTCGGAATCCTGTCTATCACGCTTTGAGGGATGACCTCCCGCTTATTGATGTCGTTAATATAACGGGCAAGTTTATAGACCATTGTCTTGAATACGTCCTTTATCACGGCAAAACCGCCCGCGGTATCGCCGTAAAGAGTCGAATAGCCGACGGCCGTCTCGCTTTTGTTGCCCGTTGTCAAAACCAAAACGCCCCATTGGTTGCTCAACGACATCAAAATCGTGCCCCTGATTCTCGCCTGAAGATTTTCGTACGCAAGCCCCTTATTGTCCCAGCCGGGCGCCTGCTCAAGAGATTTATTAAACTGCTCAAGCACAGGCCAGATGGGTATAGTCATAAACCGGATGCCCAAGTTTTCGGCGCATTTCTCAGAGTCGCCAACCGTCTCAGGGCTGTTGAATCTCGACGGCATTGTGATTCCAACAACGTTTTCGGCTCCCAAAGCCGCGACCGCGATTGCCGCCGTTACTGCTGAATCAATCCCGCCGCTCAAACCCACTATTACCTTTTTGAACCCGTTTTTCCGCACGTAATCCCTCGTGCCTAACACAAGTGCACGATACATTTCCTCAAGCGTACTAATCGCCTGCCCCTGGCAATCACCGACGGGCCCAATTGAAACGACCTTGCCTGTTTTCTCGACGTCGGCTATGAGCAAATCCCCCTCAAATGCCTTGGCCATTGCCGCAATTTTCCCTGTTGCGTCGGCGAACATACTTCGCCCGTCAAAAACCAGCTCATCCTGCCCGCCCACCAGATTACAATAGCAGGCGGGACACTTGAACCGCGTGGCGCACTGGGCGACTATTTCCTTCCTCGTTTCGATTTTGTTGAGATGAAATGGCGATGCCGAGATGTTGAGCAGCATATCGATTCGTCCCGCCTTCTTGAGAAACTTGGCCAGCCAGTCGTTATCCCAGATATCCATACAAATGGTAACGGCAAAGTTTATGCCGTTTTGAGTAACGACCAGCGGTGTATGACCGGGTTCAAAATATCGCTGCTCGTCAAACACACCATAATTGGGCAGCAAACCCTTTCGATATACCTTTTCTATTTTGCCGCCCCTCAGAACACCGGCGCTGTTATACGTCAAGCCACGAGACAGGTCCGCAAAGCCGACAACTATAGTCAAATCCGGACAATCCGCCGCGAGCTTTTCGACCACCTGGTGGTTCTCTTCTAAAAAATGCTTCTTATGCAGCAAATCCTCCGGCGGATAGCCGCATACCGCAAGCTCCGGAAACAAAAGCAGCTCGACGCTCTCACTCTTCGCCTGTTTATAAATCTCCCGCATCCTCTTCGCGTTACCCTCGAGGTCTCCCACCACCGCGTCAAACTGTCCTAAACCTATACGCATCTGAACTACCACAGAAAATTTTTTATCAAGGGCGTTAGGTTGGCCCGAATCTGTCTTAGACACAAAACCGAAAGTTGAGCAGTAGAACAGTTGACCGCAGTTTCGCATTTTCGCCTGCCCCACTGTTCAAATGCTCAACTGCTCTGTTGGCCAAAGGCCAACGGAGAGGGCGGGATTCGAACCCGCGGTACTCTATAAAGAGCACACCGGTTTTCGAAACCGGCTCGATCAGCCGCTCCGACACCTCTCCGAAAATCGTCATTCGTCAAACGGCTGTGATGCTCGTTTCGTTTTACTGCCGCGTCTCTGATGACGTTTTACGTTTAACGCAACCGATACGAGCTGCGCAACCGCAACCTATTTACGTAACCTATTACATTGATTATTTACAATTGACTGCGCTGGTCAAGTGTTTTGTCGGCGCTTTTCGGCTTGCAACGTAATAACGCTGCATTTATAATTTTATTGCGTTAGTTTGCTTATCCCGGCGCAGGCGTCCCAATGCCTAATGAAAAAACAAATATAAACAGTCATCGCCTTGTGTCGATTTTGTAGGGGGCTAAAAAATGTATATCATACCAGCTATCGACCTCAGGGGCGGCAAATGTGTCCGCCTGATACAGGGCGACTATCATCGCCAAATCAATTACCAGGAAAATCCCGTCAAACAGGCCGAAGATTTTATAAACCAGGGCGCTGAATGGGTTCATATAGTTGACCTCGACGGCGCAAAAGTGGGAAGACCCGTCAACACCCCTACCATTTCTGCCATTGCGAAATTAGGCAAACTTAAAATCGAGGTCGGCGGCGGCCTGCGGCACGAGCAGGACTTGAAATCTCTTCTCGACCTCGGTATTGCTCGAGTGATAATAGGCACACAGGCCGTTACCGATTTCGAGTGGTTCAGCGATATGACAAGAAAATTCCCGGAAAAAATCGCCCTCGGCCTTGATGCCCGCGGTTCTCACGTCGTAACTGCCGGCTGGGGAACTGAAAATCCAAAATCACTTATTGAGCTTGCCTCAGAAGCCGCTCGTCTTCCTATAGCAGCGATTATTTATACTGACGTTACCAAAGATGGTATGTTGGCCGGCCCTAATATCGAAAGAACAAAAACCCTCATTCACTCCGTTCCGGTCCCGGTTATTGCATCCGGCGGCGTCACAACCGTCGAGGATATCAAAAAATTGGTTTCAATCAATGCTGCCGGCATCATTGTTGGCCGGGCTTTATACGAAGGAACTATCAACCTTACGGAAGCAATAAAAGCAGCCAAATCTTCGGAATAATCCGTACAACCCACTTTTTACCTATAAAACGCCATATCTGTATCACCAGCACTGTTATTATAGGACTATAAATCCGACTTCCCAGAATACATTAACTAAGCAATATATTTGTTTTAATTACAAAATACTTATTTTAAATTCTGCTCCAATGTTTCACGTGAAACATCCCTCTTTTTCAGAAACATTTGCCAATTGTGCAAAGATTCGACAAACGATAAGGCCGTTTTCATAATATAACGAGACGTAATGCAAAGTAATACTAAGTATCATTATTAAGCTAAAAACTTTGTCAGCCATAGTTATCCAATGCATTGTATTGAGCAACACTGACTAAGTTGAGAAAGCCCTGACACACGTTTTTTATCGTAAGCACTCCTCAGGTATGTTCTAAATCTCCAATCCCAAACAAACAACAAATTTCAATTAGCTGTTGTAGGTTTCGATAAGTATATTATGAAAGATGGGCACGGCCCACTCTATTCACCGATTACCAATATCCACTCATCAATTAACACTTTGCTTTTTGAAAATTATCATTTCGAGCGTGCCTGTCAAATCGAGGAATCTGTTGATTTTAACATATTTCCCCTTCGCGCCAGCCCATTTCGCTCCGTATCTCCCCTCAACGACGCTGTCAGTCCGGCGAAGCTATGTGAAAATGGAACCTTCGCTCCAGCCAAATTTACAAATAAACCTTCTTACAAAACATAACCACTCATCAATTATAAATAACAAAATGTTTCACGTGAAACATTTTTACGTATTATAAATTTTCTCGTTGCTTCACTACAGGATTTTTGTTAAAAGCGCCGACATATACTAAAAGCATTTATGATTGATTATTGATAATTTGACTGACATCAGTAGCATTCAATCCATCTTAGAAAACTGATACTTTTTCTAATCACCAATAATCAATTATCAATGAAAAATTCTTGGTATCTTTGTGATAAAATTATTTATGAGGAGCTGAAAATGACTGAGAAGACCGAAAAGCCAAAACACTTGGGCAGGGGATTGGCATCATTGTTAGGTCCTATAACTACTATAACTGGAAAAACGCACCTTCCTGTTCCCCTTATGGAAATCGGTTCTAACGCCTTACCTGTAAAGGACTTAGGCGATACACTTAAGGAGCTCAACATTAGCGATATTCAGCCAAATCCTTTTCAGGTTCGTTTTATTTGGAACGAACAGGAATTGTCTGATTTGGCAAATTCAATCAAGGCCAATGGCGTTATTCAACCGATAATTGTCCGGCGCTCTGGAACTGGTTATCAGCTTATTGCCGGCGAACGTCGTTGGCGCGCCGCCAGGATTGCTGGAATTACGACAGTTCCGGCAATTATCCGCCAGGTAACAGATGATAATATGATAGAGCTTGCATTAGTTGAAAATATACACCGAACGGACTTGAATCCTATCGAACGAGCCACTGCCTATCAAAAATATTTAACTTCCCTTTCACTGACGCAAGCCGAGGCGTCATCCCGGCTCGGTGAAGACCGGTCTGTTATAGCTAACTTCTTGCGGCTACTGGACTTACCTGCGGAAATAAGGCAAATGTTAATCGATAGCCAGCTTACAATGGGGCACGCTCGTGCGATACTTGCGCTGCCTACCGATGAGGTGCGTCGCAAACTCGCCAACCGTGCTATGGCTGGCCGACTTAGCGTCAGGGAGGTAGAACGATTAGTGCGTATATTCCTCAGCGATCGCGACAAGCAAAAGATAACAGTTAAAACAAGGCCGGCCCATATCCAGGACCTCGAAAACCGCCTCAGCAAAGACCTTGGCACCAACGTAGCAATTGAAACACGTAAAAACGGAAAATGCGGCAGGATTGTCATTGAGTTTCATTCTCTCGAAGAATTTGATAGAATTATGGAACGAATCGGCGTAACAAGCACGGATGAAGTGTAAACAAACATTTTTACTATATCGCCCACAAGGGCAAAAGAAAGGCATAAAAGCAATGAAGTGGGAAAGTTCCGGCGCTAATAAAAGATGTAACTACGTAAAAATCGGCGTTTTTTTCTTATGTTCTACGATAATTTCACTGTTTTACTGTCAGCCGCTTTACAGCGAATCGTTAGGGGAGTTGACCACAACAATGGCATTAGGGGAAGAATTGGATTCGGCTACAAAACCAGCCGTGCAATTTAATCAGGCAACCACACAAGACCCCAACGCCCCTGCAGCAGGTCAGGAAAAATCCTCATCGGCTCCGCTTGTCATAAAGACAAGCCCCCCGGCGTTTGCAAACGACGTTGACCCATCGTTAAAAGAAATAACGGTTACATTTGACCAGCCGATGAACAAGTCCTGGTCCTGGACCGGCAGCGCCCAGACGCTTCCCAAAATGGCGGCGCCACCCACCTTCGACCAGGCCCAGACGACCTGCACCCTGCCGGTAACACTGGAGCCGGGGAAGGTTTACCAGGTCGGCATTAACGACGAAACTCGTCATAACTTCAAGAACGTCAAAAATATGCCGGCAAAACAATACGTGATTTTATTCGCGACCAAAGGCAGCGACGGCAAGACAACGCTTATACCTGAGGATATGCTGCAAGAGGCGAAGGCGATTAACGGTATAAGCTCGGTCCCCGCCCCGACTGCCGCCGCGAGCAAGGCAACGCCCATTGTTGAAAGCGCCCCGGCTCAAACACCACAGCCGGCAGAAGAAATTAAAATATCAAAGAACGACGACGCTCCTGACATAAACGATTTCAACTCATTCCAGCGTGAGTTAATCCGTATAAACATAGAAACCAGAAGCGAAGAGCAGCAGTGGCTCGGGCCGCTTGAGCGAAAAGAGGACATGGTCAGGGCGATAGACGAGCTGGTTGCGGCAGAATTGAGGTTCATTCAAAAACTCGCTGAATCAGAGAACGCCGAGCAGACCGTTAAGGCGATAGAGCTCGTTTTAAGGCAAAGGCAGGACCGCCTTAACAAACTGATAACCAAACTAAACGATGAGTTGCGGGCCGAACGCCAGCAGCAGACCCGTGAGCGGCGCCCGAGAAGAATTAACAGAACCGAGGGCGAGGAACAGCCCCAACGCAGGTCGAGACGCGCCAGAGAGCCAAATTCCGTCGGCCAGCAGTATTAGTCACAAACGAATCCGTATCGGCTTAAGCCGAGCCATAGCAGCAGGAAAGGATGCAAAATGTCGGGAAGGAATCCTAAGATTGTCGTCGTCGGCAGCGCGTATGTCGACCTAGCGGCAAAATGCTCACAGGTGCCGATGGCGGGTGAGACATCCTCGGGCACGGCACTATCATTTACACCAACAGGGCAGGGCCTCAATCAGGCAATTGAAGCGGCCCTTTGCGGCTGTGAGGTTCACCTGGTCAGCAAAATAGGCAACTGCCCCTTTGGCTTATTTATAAAATCCATCCTGCAGCAGTATTATAATGTAAAAACCGATTATCTTTTCACCGCGACGGCCAAAAACACAGGCGTAATCCTGACGCTGGTCGATACGAAAGGTGAAAACGCCTGCGTCCGGTATGAGGGGGCAAACATCGCCTTAGTGCCGCAGGATATCGACGCGGCGGAGCAGGCGTTCGCCGAGGCCGATATTTGCCTGATACATGCGCGCCTGCCGAAAGAAGTGGTCATTAAAGCGATTGCGACAGCTAAATTACACGGTAAAAAGGTAATTTTGGACCCTGCCGGCACTCTGGGCCAGCCCGGTTCTGAACCCGGCGTTTCAGAACTGCCGGCTGAATATTTCTCAGTTGACGTCCTGATACCAAACCTGTATGAGGCGGGAATGATTAGCGAGCGTTCTACCGCCAATATCCGCACTGCGAAATTAGTCGGCTCGGACCTTGTAGCCAGGGGTGCAGGGGCCGCGGTTATAACAATGGGCAAACGCGGCTGTATGGTCGTTGACAGGACTTCCGCCGACCACATTCCTGCATACGAAATTGAGCTTGTTGACCATACAGGCACCGGCGACGCCTTTGCCGGCGCATTAGCCGCGTCGTTAGCCGTCGGCGACGACCTGCGAAAGGCGGTCAAATTCGCCTCAGCCGCAGGAGCGATTGCCTGCACGAAATTCGGCTCGGTCGATGCTATGCCCGCAAAGGCCGAAATTATCGAGCTTTTGCAAAAACAGGAACCGGAGTAATGATGTGCACAAGAGCAAAAGAGCACAAGTACACAAGTCGAAAGAATATAATTACTTGTGCTCTTGTGCACTTATGACTTGTGCTCTTTCAGTTATTACACTTTCGCCGGAATGGACTTGTCTTTTGCCCAAGGGGTTTCTATTGCGCCAATCCCAGTGGGAAGGGCTGCCACTCTGCCTATCGTCATCAGTTTCCTGTATCTGTTTTCAAGAAGGATATCGGTTTTTATGTTTTTGAGAACGGACAGCGTCCTTATGATATATTGCTCGACGTTATAGACGGTATCGTGGATATTTCGATGAGCGCCGCCTAAAGGTTCGGGGACAACTTCATCTATAAGTTTGAGCTTGAGCAGGTCTTTACCGGTAAGCTTGAGCGCCTCGGCGGCTTTCGGGGCTTCCGAGCCGTCGCGCCAGAGAATCGCGGCGCAGCCCTCGGGCGAAATAACCGAATAATATGCGAACTCGAGCATTGCCAGCCGGTCGCCGACGCCTATTCCCAAAGCTCCGCCCGAGCCGCCTTCGCCGATGCAGATACAGATTATCGGCACGGGTAATCGCGACATCTCGAAAAGGTTTATCGCAATGGCCTGCGCCTGGCCTCGCTCCTCGGCGCCTATGCCCGGGTATGCGCCGGGCGTGTCGATAAGCGTAACAACGGGGATGCCGAATTTTGCGGCGAATTTCATCTTGGCCAGGGCCTTGCGATAACCTTCAGGGTTAGCGCAGCCGAAATTACACGCCATTTTCTCTTTGAGGCCCCTGCCTTTGTTCTGGCCGACAACCAGGACCTTTTCCCGGCCAATCTGACCCATACCGGTCACAATCGCCCTGTCGTTGCCGAAGCACCTGTCGCCGTGCAGCTCGCGAAAGTCCTTGACCATAAGATTGAGATAATCGGGCAATAACGGCCTTTTCGGATGGCGGGCTATCTGCACCGTCTGCCAGGCATTCAAATTCGAATAAACCCGCCTCAACTCCAATACCTGTTCCTGCTGAAGCCGGCGAATCTCATCGGAATAATCGATGCCTTTTACGGAGCTTAACCGGCGCAGCTCATCTATCTGGCGGTCAATGTCCGCCACTTTCTGCTCAAAATCGAGGTAATCGCCGTCCCCGATTTTTTCGGGTTTTTGTTTCGTCGTTGCCATTTGTTACGAACACCAGCAAGACACAAAGTCATCGTATTGTTATGTGTTCGAGCTATATATTTGATATCGAGTGAGCACCTATATTAACATCAGTCCTGCTTAAAACAAAGAAAAAAATTGACACCGATACCCAAAAACTACTATCCTCACTGCAACTATCGAACGTTCATCGGTTACGGTTGCGCGGCTCATCTGCCACAGGCGGATAAATATCGGTTACTTCAATCGTAAATCGGCAAGCAGGACGCAACCGTAAGACGTTTGACGAGACGAGCAGCGTAACCGTTAGACGAAAGACGAGGTTTTGTAAGGTCTTTACTATGCGGAAGTTACGAAAAGTAAGCGTGATTGGGCTGGGTCTGCTGGGCGGTTCAATATGCCTGGCGATTAAAAGGGCGCTTGCCGGCGTTACAACAGCCGGCTTTTCGCATCGGGCAGGCACGCGGGCAAAGGCACGCCGGCTAAACGTGGCTGACGAGGTTTTTGACGACATCAGGGCAGCCGTGGCACAGGCCGATTTGGTGATACTGGCGACGCCTGTTTGCACCTTTGAAGGCATATTCCACGAAATCGCCATCGCATTAAAATCCGGCTGTATCGTAACCGACGTCGGCTCAACAAAACTAATGCCCCTCCGCTGGGCTGAAAAGCACCTCCCAAAAAGCGTTTATTATGTCGGCTCGCACCCCATCGCCGGCTCGGAGCAAAGAGGCGTTGAATTTTGCAGAGATGACCTTTTCGACAAGGCGCTTTGCATCCTGACAACCACAAAAACGACCCATCGGCAATCGGTGCAAACGCTGAAAGGATTCTGGCGGGCTTTGGGCTGCTTCGTTAAAATTATGCCCCCTGCTGAGCATGACCACATTTTGGCCAACGTAAGTCATTTGCCGCACATTACCGCGGCCGCTTTGGTCAACGCCAGCAACACCGAGGAGTTAAAATTCGCAGGCAAGGGCTTTATGGACAGCTCCCGAATCGCCTCCGGCCCTCCTAATATATGGGCCGACGTCCTGCTGACTAACGCCAAAAATATCTCGAAAGGTATCGACCGCCTGATTAAAGAACTGGCAAAACTCAAAAAAGCCATTCGCTCCGGTGACAGAAAAAAAATCGAACGATTGCTCGAATCCGCCCGAACCAAACGCAGCGAACTTGTTAATTACAAAATGAAAAGGAAAGAACTGATGTAATAACCTTGATATCGCATTTTGCGATATCAAATCGCAGGGCAGGGATTGCCCCACCGATTTACTTGACAGGTATTAACTCGTACATTTATAATTACGAGGATAATGAATTGGTCTTTTCCTTATTTATGGTTTGGTGCTTTTATCATCGTAATTTACATCCCTGGGTTTATTTTCCTTTTCGGTTCCAAGGGATATATCAAAATCAAAAAAATTCTTTGGCCGATACTCATTATTCTTCTTGGCCTTGCTTTTGAAGTGCTCATTTTTTTCCAGGACAGAAATCCACTGTCATTATTGCTTGCTGCTTTTTTCATCACCATAATCTGTTTTCTTGTTATAAGGTCGAACGCCATATTTTGCCAATCATGCGGACGGGCGAATTATAGCCGGTGTCGTTTTACTAAACCAACACAATGTCCCAACTGCGGCGCAAAATTGGAATAATCAACGGAAAATCCTTGGGAACTATACTATTTCATAAATACATTTGCAGGGCAGTAGTCGTAGGGCTGAGCTTGCCCCACCGAATCCAACTAACCTTATTATAAAAATAAAAGGTGGTCGCAATTTGCGACCACCTCACCGCATTTCTTGACGATACAGTCGCCCTGCCATATAATTCGGTAAACAATTCACCGCAGAGACCGCAAAGTTGTTTTTCTTTGTGTCTCTATTGTGAAATAATTTGCCCCGAAGGAGTTTATGGCGTAAAAGGAAGAGAATGGAAAAAGAAATAATCATACGGCTGCATAAGGATTTTGAGCAGAGTTTGTTCAAAGACCAGGAAACCGGCGTTGAGTTCTGGCTTGCGCGCAATCTGCAAAACCTGCTTGGATATACCAAATGGGAGAATTTCGCGAAAGTTATCGAAAAGGCCAAAACCTCCTGTAAAACTTCAGGATTTGAGGCCTCCGACCATTTTCTTGATATCAGGAAAATGGTTGACCTCGGCTCAGGAGCAAAACGAGAAATTGAAGATATCGCGCTAACAAGATACGCATGTTACCTGATTGCTCAGAACGGCGACCCGTCAAAAGACCAGATTGCTTTCGCCCAGACGTATTTTGCCGTCCAGACACGAAAACAGGAGATTATTGAAAAGCGAATAGCCGAAATTGAACGGCTCAACGCAAGGCGCAAACTCAGCATATCCGAAAAGGAACTGTCAGGAATAATATACGAAAGATTATCCGATGAGAAATCATTTGCGCGTATTCGAAGCAAGGGAGATACGGCTTTATTCGGCGGGAAAACTACCGAACGGATGAAACAGAAATTGAAAATACCCAAATCGAGGGCTTTGGCGGATTTTCTGCCGACAATCACAATCAAGGCCAAGGATTTCGCCAATGAAATCACCAATTTCAATATCAAGCGGGATGATTTACGGACAGAATCCGGCATTACCGGAGAACACGTAAAAAATAATCAGGAGGTGCGAAAACTTCTTATCAAGCGAAACATCAAACCTGAAGAGCTGCCGCCTGCGGAGGATGCAAAAAAGCTGGAAAGAAAACTTGCCGCCGAGCAAAAGAAGTTGATAACCAAAGCCAAGCCGCTCGATGTAAGTCAGAACGAGTAGTCAAAAATAAATCGGCGTTTTCGGTGGAATCTGAACACTTTCAAATTAGGATACCCTCCCAATCGCTACATTTCTTGACGATTCAGACGCTTCACCATATAATTCACTTTTCTCGTATTCCGTTGTGTGTGATGCGCCTTCAGGCGTCCTACGGGCGTATTGCGTGTTTCGTTCGCACAACGCAGGATGCAATACGCACAACGTAACGAGTAGCGCAACCGTTCAATGAATGTTTTGAGGATTCCAACGTGAAGCAATGGCGATTCGAGGTTTTTAATAAGGCGGGATTCGCGGACGTGCAGGGTAACGCCGTCCTGAACGATATAAAGGAACTCGGCATAAGCGCTATTCAGGCCGTGCAGTTTGCGCGGGTCTATCTTATCGAGGCGGATTTCGAAAAGGATTTCGCCGAGCGCGTAGCCAAAGAGCTAATCATTGACCCGGTCTGCGAGGAGTATTACATCGGCAGGAGCACCGCCCCTGCTGGTTTGGCAAAGGCGACGCTGATTGAAGTCCATCTAAAAAGCGGCGTTACCGACCCCGTCGCTCAATCCGTTACCAGCGCGCTCAACGATATGGGAGCTAACCCATCAACCGTTCGCACGGCACGCAAATACGTTCTTTTGGGCGAGCTGAATACTAAACAAATCGATACGATTGCCCGCAAGGTCCTGGCCAACGACTGTATCGAAACCTGCGTCATCGGCAACGAAGCCGAGCCGCCCAGCCCAAATATAAAATCATACGAACTTAAACTTATTCACTGGCCGATACGAGACCTCGATGATGATGGTCTGCTTAGATTGAGCAAGGAAAAAGACCTGTTCCTCAACGTGATAGAAATGAGGACCATCCGCGATTATTACCGCCAGATTGAACGAGAACCAACCGATGTCGAGCTTGAGTCAATCGCGCAAACCTGGAGCGAGCACTGCGTCCATAAAACCTTCAGAAGCGAAATTGATATGGATTTCGAGGGTAAACAGGTTCACTTTGACAACCTCTTGAAAGAAACGGTCTTCAAAGCAACGCAGGAATTGAACAAGCCCTGGTGCATATCTGTTTTCGCCGATAATGCTGGCGTCGTCGATTTCGACGACGAATCGGCCGTTTGCTTTAAGGTCGAGACGCATAATCACCCCTCGGCCCTCGACCCTTACGGCGGGGCGGCAACCGGCATCGGGGGCGTTATACGCGACCCGATGGGAACAGGTCTGGGCGCACGCCCCATCGCCAACACCGATATATTCTGCTTCGGCGACCCGAATATGAAGCTCGAAGACCTTCCTAAAGGCGTCCTGCACCCCCGACGCATTATGAAAGGCGTAGTCGCAGGCGTCCGCGACTACGGCAACAGGATGGGAATACCGACCGTCAACGGCGCGATATATTTCGACGATAGATACTTAGCCAATCCACTGGTGTTCTGCGGCAATATAGGCATAATGGATAAAAACAAATGCTTCAAGCACCCGCAGACAGATAATCTCATCATAGTCGTGGGCGGCAGGACCGGCAGAGACGGCATACACGGCGCAACCTTCTCATCTGGCGAAATGACGCACGAGCATGAGACGATATTCTCGCACGCCGTCCAAATCGGCAACGCCATAACCGAAAAGAAAATGTTAGACGTGTTAATCCAGGCAAACGAACGGGGCTTGTATGAGGCCATTACCGACTGCGGGGCGGGCGGTTTAAGCAGCGCAGTCGGCGAAATGGGCGAAGAGTTAGGCGCGGAAGTTGACCTCGAAAAAGTGCCTCTCAAATACGCCGGTCTGAATTACACCGAAATCTGGATTAGCGAGGCGCAGGAACGAATGGTCATAGCGGTAAAGCCGGAGAACTTAGACGCAATAATGAAAATCTTCGCCGGCGAAAACGTCGAGGCCACGGTAATCGGAAAATTTACAGACGATAAAAAGCTCAAATTGCGATACAACGGAACGCAAGTCGGCGAACTCGAAATGGAATTCCTTCACAAGGGCGTGCCAAAGTACTCGCGCAAAGCCGTTTGGTCTTCACAAATAACGAAAACAGAAGACAGAAGACAGAAGACAGAAAAAGAAAATTACAACCACGAGCTATTGGCAATCCTTTCGGCTTATAACGTCGCCAGCAAGGAATGGGTTATTCGGCAATATGACCACGAGGTTCAGGGTGCATCCGTTATTAAGCCGTTAACCGGCAAAACCAACGACGGCCCCGGCGACGCCGCGGTAATCAGACCAAAATACGACTCAGACAAGGGACTTGCGATAAGCTGCGGTATGAATCCCTGCTATGGCGATATTGACCCATACCGGATGGCACTGGCGGGAATAGACGAGGCAATCAGAAACCTTGTCTGCGTAGGGGCAAGGATTGACCGTATTGCTCTATTGGATAACTTCTGCTGGGGCGACTGCACGAAACCCGAAACCCTCGGCTCATTAGTGCGGGCCGCCCGGGCCTGCTACGATGGGGCAATCGCCTTCGATGCGCCTTTTATATCGGGCAAGGACTCGCTCAATAACGAATTCAGACGCGACGATGGCGCCCGAATAAGCATTCCTTCAACGCTGCTGATAAGCGCGATTTCGCTGGTTGATGACGTCAATAAATGCGTAACGATGGACGCTAAAAAAACAGGAAACCTGCTTTTCATCGTCGGAGAAACCAAAAACGAGCTTGCCGGCTCGCAATATTCGTCGCTCGTCGCTCGTGACTCGTCGCTCGAACCGCGCGGGAATGTGCCTCAAGTTGACCTTAGATTAGCGCCAAAAATAGCTCGCAAAATCGCCGAAGCGATAGCTAAAGGGCTGGTCACAAGCTGTCATGATTGCTCAGAAGGCGGATTAGCGGTTGCCCTGGCTGAAATGGCTTTTGCGGGTGGTCTTGGCATAGAAGCCGACTTGCGTGGCCTGCCAAAAAGCAGGGATTGCGACTCCGTGGTCAGCCAGCTTTTCAGTGAGACAACGTCGCGGTATATTGTCGAAGTCGAGCCGGCTAAATATAACTCCTTTGCCAGGATGATGTTAGGAACTCCATTCGGCCAAATTGCAAAGGTTACTGACTCTCAAAAACTATCGATAAAAGACCAAAAAGGCCTGCTGATTATAAATGAGAGCATCGAGTCGCTGAAACACGCTTGGCAAAAGACCTTTGCTTGGTAAAGCATATAAATTTTCCCTTTCTCGACTTATTTTTTGCGTAAAGCGCACCCTGGAAAATTGGAAAAAATACGCAAAATGGGGAAATTTGCCTGCTTTAATAGTAACTGCAAGTCCTTTTTTATAAGACGTATAAAACAGGCCAAAAAGGGTGAACAATGAAACCCCTTTTTTAGTATAAAAACCGTTGACGGATTTCTTTTGCATGTATCTTTGAACGCTTTCGGTGGGGGTTGAGCGGCGGTGTCAAGGAGGGCATCGAAAGTTAAGCGGTCTCCCTGAGAAGCCGATAACTTCAATAAGGACGATGTTTTGCGCACGTCTGGGCAGCCGTAGCGTAGAAGATGGGTGATAATTTTATGAAAAAATCACAATATCAGGAGTACAAGTGCATAAGAGCACAAGTCATAAGCAGCACTTGCGTTCTTTTGCTCTTATGCACATTTGCTCTTTGGGCGTTGTCCGGCTGCGCGGATAAATTCTGGGACCCAACCCAGGTTGGCAGATTCAGGCCGGTGCCGGCAGTCAATGTGATACTGGACTCTTTAGGAGTGGCTGACGAAACCCCTGCCGCCTGGGAAACAGGGGAAGAACCGAAACCCGCCGATGTTATCGCATACGAAACCGACTATGTGTTCGGTCCCGGCGATATAGTGCAAATAAGCATCTTTGAGTTGTTCAACGAATCGATAATGTTCACTAACCAGTATGTAATCACCGAGACGGGAAAAGTGTCGATTCCAGAGGTTGGGACGGTGGCAGCGGCTGGGCTTACCGAATCGCTGTTAGAGGAAGAGATAAAACAGATTCTGTCGCCTAATATTCTCAAAGAACCTGTAGTCAATGTGATTTTGATTCAGTCGCAAAGCCGGTTGTTTTCGATATTAGGCAGCGGCGTTCCCAGGTCCGGACGATACCAGATACCGCGTTATGATTATCGGCTTGCCGACGCACTGGCCGCCGCCGGCGGCATCAGCCAGTTCAATATAAGCTACATTTACATATCCCGTCCGATTACTGGACAGGAAGAGATAACTGAAACCATAGAACAACAGCCCGAAGACGCAGAACTCAGGCAGGATAACCTGCCTGTCGGCCAGCCGGAAATGATGGATGAAAGCCCAAACACGGGTCAGCAGGAAATGATGGATATAATCGCGCCAATGGCCGGCAGCGACAGTTTTGTAATCGCCTCAACAGAACTGATTACCAACGACCAGATAGAGGACCGCCTGCTGAAAGAGCGGGAATTTACGACTAATGAACCGCAACCCGCGAGCAACGCGACAACCGACGGGCCGCCAGCCGCGAGTGATGATTTCAGAATCGAGTGGATATTTCAGGATGGTCAATGGAAGCCGGTCCGAATAGGCGTTAGTTCGCCGGAAACCCCGACAAAACCAACGGCCGGCCCCGAGGGCGGCCGGGAATCAATACCACCCGTCGGCGAACAATTGCCTCCCGCCGGACGAACAGGTATTGCGGCGTGGGACCAAATCGGCGCCGGCGGCTCACAAAGACGAGTCATCAGGATTCAGGCGGATAAGCTGTTGAGCGGAGACCCCCGCTATAACGTTGTGATTCGACCAGGCGATAATATTCACGTGCCGGTTGATATTATTGGCGAATTTTGTATTATGGGCAACGTCAATGCTCAGGGATTCATAAATATAACAGGCCGGCCGATGACGTTGAAAATGGCAATCGCCGCGGCCGGCGGCCTCGGACCATTGGCCTGGCCTAAACGCTGTGAGGTTGTCAGGAGAATAGGCAAAAAACGTGAAGAAATCGTGTTGGTTGACCTGGATAAGATTGCCGCGGGTGAACAGCCCGATTTCTTCATCAAGCCAAACGACCTCATTAATGTCGGGACGCACCCGACAGCCAGATTCCGCGCCGTGCTGCGAAACTCATTTCGGGCGACGTATGGTTTTGGTTTTATTTACGACCGTAACTTCGCCGACCGTGATTACGGCACGGGCAGACCGTTTAACTTTTTATTCTAAGCCGTCGCTGACTACGTGAGCGGCGGGTCACGAGCCAGTTTGACTATGGCGGAAAATATTATTCAGGCAGAACAGACACCCGTTTCGACCGACGCGAGTAGAGGCGGTCCGACTTCCACAGATTCAATCGAATCGTGGAGCCAGCTCTCTCTACACGCCTATATCCGCGCTCTGGTGATAGCGATACTTCTGTATTTCCTTTTCAGCAAAGAAACCACTGATATTGTCAGCCGATGGTTCAACGACGCGAGCTGGTCGCACGGCATCTTGATACCTTTTTTCAGCATATACTTTCTCAACCAGACCAAGAAAGAGATACTTAACCACCGGGCCAAACCGAGTTACTGGGGCCTGTTTCTCTTAGTGTGTGTCATACTTTTCTATGTCTTCAATACGGTAAGTCCGTCCGGCTACGGTTATTTTCGCCAGATTTCTATAATCGGCGCCCTTGTGGCGGTTGTGCTGTTTCTCGGCGGTTGGTACCTGCTGAAATACACGTGGCTACCAGTTACCTATCTTGTTTTTGCCGTTCCTTTGCCCGATTATGCCATAAAACCCGTCACCATTCCGATGAGCATTTGGGCATCAACGGCCGCTACTGCCATATTAAACCTTGTGCCGCGGCTTGAGGCGACAGCAAACGGCGTAATAATAGAAATAGTATATAAAAATGTGCCTCTCCAGCCGGGATTGGAGGTGGCAGAGGCATGCAGCGGAATAAGATTATTGACGACGTTTTTGGCGCTCGGCGTGGCAATGGCTTATTTGCACTACAGACCGATATGGCAGCGGCTAACACTGTTAGCCAGCACTATCCCGATAGCGATAACCTGTAACATCGTCAGGGTAATCATTACTGGCTTGATTCACGTGCTCATCGACCCGCAGTATGCACAGGGGATTTATCACGACCTGCTGGGAATGGTTATGCTGCCACTGGCATTCGGGCTGTACGGATGCCTGGCGTGGTTTATGTCGAACCTGTTTATCGAAAGCGAGGAAGACAAAGCCGCTGATATTGTAATCGCCAGACAAAACCGGGGTGAATCCCCGACATAAATCTGGGGGCTTATGATATATGACTGAGCAAAAGAACATACTAAAAATAATCAGGGCCAATTATCTTCAGCCGGCTTTTTTGATATGCGCCGGCGTGCTTATGCTATCAGCCGGCGCTATGTCGGCGGTCATTAATATTGCCAGAATATATACACAGAAAGAGCTGCTTTCGCTGAAGGCGCCTTTGAATCAGATGGACATTTCAAAATTGATGCCTTACAAAGTGGTGGCCAAACAGGTGATAGACAATCCCGACGAGCTGGAAACACTCGGTACCGAGGACTACATTCAATGGAATCTGGAGGACGCAAGCGCCCCTGCGGATAGTAAAACGCGATTCTGCATGCTGTTTATAACCTACTATGGTCTGCCGGACAAGGTGCCGCACGTGCCCGAGGAGTGTTACATCGGGGGCGGATTCAGGACAAAAAACTCAGAGCCGGTTAAATTAACAATCAAAAAAGGCGATACCGAAGACGAGATTACCGCGCGCTATCTGGAATTTGCCGGCACGCAGGAGTTGATAGCGGGCGGGGAGAGCACGCTACCCGTTTTATACGTTTTCAGCGCCAATGGTCGATACGCCGGCGGAAGAGAAGAAGTCCGGCGAATTATGAACAGTAACCTGTTCGGGAAATATTCTTATTTCTCGAAAATTGAATGGAGCTTCTCGTCGAAGAACAGTTTGGGGCAGGTAACTTATCCGAAAAAACAAGAGGCCCTTTCAGCCAGCGAAAAATTGCTGGCTGTTATTCTGCCCATACTCGAAAAAGAACATTGGCCACATCCCGACAACTCGGGGTGGTAATCAAAAAGTTAACGGCCGAGCGATTGATACCGGAAGTTGGATGTTTAAGCAGACTAAGGAGTAATAAATAATGGCAAAAAAAAGGTTAAACAGAAAAGTTGCGTTAATCGGGTCCGTGGTTTTTGTGGTCGCGGCATTTGTAGTAATATTGGCGGTGTTATATTTCAGCCGAGACCCGCATAAATTCATAGCAGAAGGCGATACGGCTCTCAAGCTCGCGCAGGAAACAACAGACCCCGACCAGCGCAAAGAGATTTTCAGACAGGTTGAACGAAAATACGGCAAGGCCATGGGGCTTGCCAAAACCGATGAGCTTAAGGTCGCAATACTTTACCGAATAGCGGAGCTTTATAAATCGAGCGAGGAATGGCGTAAGGTCCTGGGATGCTGGACCAAGATAATCAGTTTGGACAAAAAGGATGTGCCGGCAAGATATGCCATGTTGAAATACCTTTATATAGCAGCGCAGAGTTCCCCGGGTTCAATTTGGCAGGACGTGTCGGAACAGGCGTCGGAGTTTATAGAAATTATTGAAAAGCCCGGCGCCGATGGCGAGCTGGCTTCAATGGAAACTTCTAAACTGGAAATAGACGAGCTCAAGCAAAAACAAGAGTCGGCGCACCGCCTTGGGCCTTACCTTTACCTGATAAGAGGAAGAGCGAACCTTGAGACCGCCCGGCTGGGGCTGGTGACAAACAGAGAAGAAACGCTCAAGCAGGCGGTTGCCGACCTCGAAAAAGCCCAACAATCAGAACCGGAAAATACAGATGCATATCTGTTCCTGGCGCAGGCGGCAACGCTGCGAGGCGACATAGAGACAAGAAAAGGAGACATCGATGCCGAAAAGACAGGCAGGAGCGAAGCGCTGGCGATACTGAAGCAGGGTGTAGATGCGGCACAGGACGGCGTACAGGCCAATGTCAATCTGCTGGTAACGAAGTATTCATTTACTAAGGGCGACACTGAACCCAACGTTCAAAGCAGAATCCTTGCTATGGAGCCCGAGTTTGTGGCGCTTGAGAACAAATTCAGCTCAAATCCCGAAACCTTCTCGGCGATTGCCTCTTTTTACGCCGACTATCGCCTCGGTTACGTGTATCTCGACAAGGCAATCACCGCAATCGACAAGGCGATAAAGCTCGACCCCAATAATGTCGAATATGCAACTCTCGCAGCCACTCTATACGGTAAAAAATACAATATATTTAACACAAAGGATGATTTAAACAGGGCCAACAATATAATCAGGCAGGCGTTGACGCTGCCCGACGCACAGGAAACAACCGGGCCGCGTTCGATGGTCACCAGGATAAATCAGATCCGGCTGCACAGCATGCTTATACTCAACCACCTCGGCCTGATACTGGACTCAAAGATGCTTGTAGATGAGGCCGAAGGCCAGCAGATGCTTACCGAAGCACAACAGTCAGTTCGCAAAATTGAGCAGCTTTACGGCAGCGGAGACGACCCCCAGGTTATTAAATGGCAGGGTATGGCAGAGCTTGCCCAAGCCAGATTAAACAATGAGGACCCCTCTGCGGCAATTCGCAAGCTGTACAATACCTACACACAGCTAAAAGCATCTGCCAGGTCGGATGCATCTCTTTCATATATCCTTGCCAAGGTCTTTGCAAACAGCTCGGAAAGCGGCGCGGTCGGCGAGTTTTTAAGCGACGCAATACTACATGGCATCGAAACGCTGCACCCGAATGCCCGACTGGACTATTCCGACTTACTAATCAAGGCGACGCTGTGGACGTGGGCGGTGATGGGCATCGATATTTTTGAGCAACACTGCGGAGTGACTGATAGAAGCAGAATTCTCAGAATCAGAGCCAATATTCTCGCACGGGACTTCGAGGAGGCACAGCGAAACCTGGAACAGATACCGCATGAAGATCCCAACCGGATGGAACTGACAGCGGCGATTCTTACGGGCAAATGCAGGCAGATTCGCTATATTCTCGAAAAGCGCAAGGAAAAACCGCGGGCAGGTATTGCATTACAAAAGATACTCAGCCAGCGGACACAGCAGGCGGAGATAGAACAGCGTTCAACCGAACAGTTGACGCAGGACTTGAAAAGCCACTTGTCGGCTTTTATCGAGTCAATGGATAAACTGCTCCCAAAAGATCCGAACCTCGTGCCTAACGCTATGATGACTTCGCTGTGCGAAGACGCGATAGCAACCGGCCATCTCGATATGGCAACGGCGATAACAGATAAATATTTGAAGTACGACCCGGACAATTCAACGGGACTATTCTATAAACGGCTGCTCGCCGAGCCGGAACCCGCAAATATAACCGATGAAAAACGCAAGTCCATAAGAGAGGAGGTCATAACACAAATAGCAGACCCCATAAGGCAAACTTTAACTCTCGGCGCTTTCTACCAGATGAACGACGAGCCGGACAAGGCCGCAGAGCAGTTCAAAAAGCTGGCCGGCGTGTCAGGCGCAAAAGCGACATTAGCGGCAGACGATTCGACGCACAAACGAGCGGCGGGATACCTGTTTGAAATAGCGTTGGATAAGAAGGACTGGGATCTGGCGGATAGCATCTCCCAGCTTGCCAAACACGAAAATATGGACGACTGTTCAGGGGACCTTTATGCTGCCAGAGTCGCCCTTGCCAAGGGACAATACGAGACAGCCCTGGCCAAGATAGACAGCACTTTGAAACAAAGACCGGTATTCGGTTACGGGTATCTTTTTCGGGCCCGCATTAATGCTTTGCTCGGCAAAGAGGAGGCGGCTTTGGCCGACACACGAACCGCCGCCACCATTAATCCGCTTGACAAAGCCATCACAAAAGATTTTGCCTACCAGCTTTATGAACGCAACCAGCGGCTCGGCAGCAGTGTTTCGTCGGCACAGCTTGCAGAGATGAAATCTGCTTTGGACTGGGCAATCGGGCTGAATCCCGAAGACACCAGATTGATGAGTTTCTATGCTGAGTACATCAGCGACAGCGACCCCGAGCGGGCATTGGCGCTAAGACAAAGTTTGCAGGAAAACGCTCCGAGTATACAAAACTCGCTGTTGCTTGCGCGAATGGCTACTCGCCTTGCGGCCGAAGAGGCCGGAAAACGACGAGATGCGTTGTTCCAGATGGCCCAAACGACGCTGGAACAGGCCAAAAGCATTGACCCTCAGAATCCGGCCGTACTGGAAAGCTACGCTGAATATTACCGTCAAACCGGACAGAGTGAAAAGGCCGAACAGATGCTTGCGGAACAATCCTTACTGTTGTGGCGCCATTTCCTAAGGTCTGGGCAATATGACGAGGCCAAAAATGTTCTTGAACAATCGCTTGAGAAAAATCCTAAAGACGTTAACACTATCAAAGGTCTGCTTCTTGTCGCCGAAAGAGCATCCGACAAAGACGCTGTGAAAAAATATCTGGACCAGTTGATCTCCGTTGAGAATACGCCTGATAACCATCTTTCACTGGTGCAGACCTATCTTAAAATGGGCCTCGTCAGCGAAGGCGAGCAAAAGCTGGCAAGTTTCCGAGAAAAATACCCGGCGGATGGAAGAGGGCTGTTTCTAGCGGCGTGGCTGTCGATGAGGCAGGGGCATCTTAAAGAGGCGATGAAGATGATAAACAAACGGCTCGAAAGCGACCAGAGCGATTCGTCGGCGTGGCTTTTAAGAGGAAATTTGAATTATATGATGGCCGACTATCAACAGGCAATAATGGACCTCAAGCAAAGCAAGGTCCTGCTCGATTCGCCGGCGACGCGACTTTTACTTGCCAGAACATACCTTAGGACAGGTCACCGAGAAGACGCCATCACAGAACTCAAGCCAACGGCCGAGGACCCGCAGGCGCCGGATGAAGCCCGGCTGCTGCTTGAAGAAATCTATAGACGCCTCGGGCGTAAAGAGCAAATCGAGCAGTTTTACACAACAATGATTGAAAAACTGCCCGACAGTGTTTTATGGCACATAAAAGCGGGAGGATTTGCCGGAGAAACGGAGGATTACGAGACGGCGGAAAAAGAGTATCAAATCGCGCTTACAAAAAGCGAGCAGCGAGGCCGGCCGAATATCGAGGCGCTGGGCGGCTATCTAAAATCCCTGCTTTTATCAAAAAAATTCGATAAGCTGTTCCAGGATGCAGGCAAATATATCGACGGAAACCTCGCAACAATGGCTTATTACAGAATGGCTGAAGCAAAGCTCAAGCTTGGGGACCGCGTATCGGCCGTTCAATACTGCACAAACGCCGTTCAAAAAGCTCAAACCGACGAAAACATCCCGATTCAAATACAAAATATGTTCTACCTCGTCGGGGACAAAGAAGTCGAGCAGTTGTGCAACCAAAAACTGCAGGAAAATCCCGACTCTTATACCGCCAATCTGGCGATGCTCACCCTTTGCAAGCTCAGAGGCGATTACAACAAGGCAATTCAGTATATAGACAATTGCCTTAAGAACGCCGGTGAAAACGAGCCTAGACAGGAAAAAAGCTTGATGCAGAAAGCAGAGATTTTCATCCTGAACTTTTACAAAACTTCCGATAATAGCAACCTCAAAGAGGCAATAAAGGCATACGAAAGTTTGCTGGAAAAAAAGCCGAACAATACATATGTCTTGAATAATATATCTTACATACTCGCTGAGAACAACCTGGACCTCGACAAGGCGCTGGAATACGCTAAACGCATCTGCGAAATGAGACCGGATGAGCCGGGGTATCTTGATACTTACGCCCTGGCACTTTACAAGAAAGGCCAGTTTGCAGAAGCAATGCGTGTATCACAGTCGGCGTTGCAGCAGTACCAGGCACAGGGAATATTACCGCCGGCGGTGGCATACGAGCACCTGGGGCAATCCCTGGAGGGTATCGGCGAATTGTCGCAGGCCCACGCGGCGTATGAGCAGGCGTTGGAAACCGGCGGAAAAAACCTGGATAAGTCGACAAAGGAAAGGATAAACGCCTCGCTCGAACGACTTGGAAAAAACAAAAGCGGCGAAACGGAACAGAAATAATCGTCGCCTGATTTTTTATCGGAGAGTAAATGGCAGAAGCGGAACACAAACCGATGACCAGCGAGGCTAGAATGATAACGCCGAGACCGGCGACAACCGCGGCCACAATGACGCCTAAAGAAATCCTGATGATATTTCGCAGGCATTGGCTGATGATAACTTTCATGACGATAATCGGTTTTGGCTGCGGAATTGTAAGCTGGTTTTTGTGTAAGAGATATCTTCCGGAGTTCACGGCCCAGACGTTTATCAGGGTCCTGCCGCCGGTCGAAAAAGACCCCACTACAATACAAACTCCTATTGTGGCAAAGGAAATACAATATGGTCATCGAGTATCGATGGCTATGCAGTTAAAAAGCCAACGCATGCTGCAGGAACTGATAGACCGCGACAAGATACAGGAAACGAAATGGTTTAGCAGCTTCGGCGATATAAAAGACATCCGCATACGAAAAGCCGTAAAAGAACTGCAAAAGAAATTCGGAGCTTCGCCACAGAGAGACGGCGACTCGATTACTGTTTCAATGACGTGCGGGGACAAGGCCGAATCCGCGCTTATAGTCAACGAAATGGCAAGATTGTTCGTCAGCAGCCAGGGAGGAGAAAAACGCAAGGACGTGGCGGAGAAGCTGGCCCGGCTCGAAGAGCAGCAGATTCGCATTCAAAGAGATTTGGACCAGGCGGAGAGAAACATCGACGATGTCAAACGCAGGTATGGGTTTTCCGACCTCGAAGAGCATGCTTTCCAATCGGTTACCGACAGAAAGCTCAGCGATTTGGAATTTCAGGAAAACGAAGTGTTAATGGATATCAGCGAAATCCGCGCGATTATCAATACCCTGGCGATGCAGGCCCAGGGACCTATCCAGGTTCAGGTGGAACGGCAGGTGGAGACAGACCCCGTGATGTTATCTTTGGCTCAGCAACTGGCACTGCGGGAATCTTCGCTTTCAAGCGCGCTTGCTCGATTCGGCGAGGACCACCGCATTGTTAAGCAAACCCGGGAATATATCGACTCGATACAGGCAGAACGATTACAACGAAAGGAAGCGATTGGGGAACAAACCAGGCAATCGAACCTCAGAAATGCGCAAGACCAGCTCGTCGCGCTCGAAAGACGTTACGATGAGCTCGAGAGAATGCGGGAAGAAACCGCCAAGCGAAAAGAGGAATTAGACCTTGCCCGTGCACAGTACCAGCAGCGGGTAAAGATAAGAGATGAAAGAAGAGTGATGCTCGATTCCATAAAGGAGCAGATTGAAAAACTCAAAATCATTTACGACGACCCCGAAACCCCGAAGGTCCAATTCGCCGGCCTGGCGCCGGAGCCCCTTGAAGCAAGTTTCCCGAAATGGCAAATTTTCCTTCCGGCGGGATTTGTGCTTGGAGCGATGGCAGGTTTTGGCCTTGCGTTTCTTATTGAGATGCTCAATGACCTTGTGCGAACGCCCAAAGACGTCACGATGTACCTTCACATCGGACTTCTTGGCGTCATACCGGACGCCCAGGAGGATGACTACATCGGCGATATCGAGCCGGCGCTTATATCGCGAGAGGCGCCAAACAGCATCATAGGAGAATCGTTCCGACGGCTGAGGACAAATGTGAAGCTGTCCGTTCCACAGGACAAAGCCAAAACTTTACTGATTACCAGCGGCGGCGCCGGCGACGGCAAGACCACCGTGGCGGTCAATCTCGCAACGACGCTCGTTGTCGACGGCAAAAAAGTCCTGCTGATAGACGCCAATCTTCGCCGGCCGGGTTTGAGCAGGATTTTTACCGCCCCGAGCGGAATCGAAGGGAAGCCGGCACCCACGAATGCAACCGGGCTTAGCGCACTACTGGCGGGCCACTGCGACCTGCAGGACGCTATAAGACCCAGCGGCACGGAGCGGCTGGAAATAATCGAATCCGGTCAAATGCCCGCCAACCCGGCGGAAACCCTCGGCGGCGAGACAATGGCACGACTTATAAAGCAGCAGCGGGAAAACTATGATTGCGTCATCATTGACGGGCCGCCCGTGCTTTTGGTAAGTGAGACGAAAATATTGTCAAAGTGCGTTGATGGAACGATTCTTGTTTTCAATGCGGCTTCTACCACAAGGGGAGCGGCCTTGCGAACCATCCGCGAGCTGAGGCAGGCCAATGCCGAGATATTCGGCTGTGTGCTGCTCGGAGTCAAAACGCTTAAGGGCGGCTACTTCCGCGAACTGTTCAGGTCATATCAGGATTATCAGGCGCTTGAACCAGCAAAGGCGTAACCAGGGATTATAAGAATATGGATAAATTTCTTGTTACCGGCGGAGCCGGATTCATCGGGTCAAACATCTGTAGCAAACTTGTATCCGAGGGTTGTTTTGTCCGCGTAGTCGATAATCTTCTTACAGGTAAAAAAACTAACCTCGCCCCTGTCTTTGACAAAATTGAGTTTATAGAAGCCGATATGGGGGACCCTGAAGTAGCAAAGCGGGCTATGAAAGGAATCGATGTCGTTTTGCATCAGGGGGCATTGCCATCGGTTCCACGCAGCGTTGACGACCCGGCCGCAACTCACAGGCATTGCGTTGATGCGACTTTTACCCTGCTTTTGGCGGCACGCGACTCAAATGTAAAACGCTTCGTTTATGCGGCAAGCTCAAGCGCTTACGGAGATACTCCGACGCTGCCTAAGGTGGAGACGATGCCCGTTAATCCCCTTTCGCCTTATGCGGCGGCCAAACTGATGGGTGAGTATTACTGCTCGGTCTTTTACAAGGTTTTTGGCCTGGAGACGATTTCTCTGCGATATTTCAATGTTTTTGGTCCGCACCAGGACCCGACAAGCCAGTACGCGGCTGCAATACCGGCTTTTGTGACGGCGATTCTGAAAGACAATCCCCCCACAATTTACGGCGACGGCGAACAAAGCCGGGACTTCACTCACGTTGACAACGTCGTAGAAGCAAACCTTTTGGCCGCAAGGGCCAAACAGACAACAGGCGACGTCGTCAACATCGCCTGCGGCGAGGCGGTAACCGTAAACGAAATTATCAAAATGATAAACGACCTCGTCGGTAAATCGGTTAAACCGATTTATGCCCCGGCCCGAAAGGGTGACGTGAAACACTCGCTTGCCGATATCACGCTGGCAACAAAGCTCATCGGCTTTAAACCGGTTGTATCATTCCAGGAAGGTCTGAAAAAGGCCATCGAGTGGTACAGAGATAACCTTGTCTGATACGAACCTTACGAATTACGGTGATGCCTGACCTTTAAGCCGTTGGGCATCCTGAATCAGTTCCTGCCTGTTTACCTGCTTTTCCGGGGTCAAATCGAATGACCATTCGTATAAATCGACGATTCGGCCGGGATACAAGACCTGCGCGAAAAAATCGAAGGGAAAATAGTCATACCAGGGCGATTCCAGCTTTCGATGTGTGTTAAGCGTTTGGAACCCCTCTTTGCGAGCCGTAACGTTATAATCGCCATACCAGTTAAACGACGTGGTTACAGGGGATGTGCCTATCTCCTCGTCGTTGAGAAAGACCTGCGCCCCTGCCGGATTTGTTGCAATGGTGAGCTGTCGCTCGACGCAGCCAGCCAAACCAGCCGCAAAAATGTATAAAAAGCTCAACAGCAAGGATATTCTATTTTTCATATCAACCGCCGATTATAACCATTCAGGCGTTTCAGAAAAGCCCAAAATTTCCCCACAATCTTTTGGACGGTTATTTGTGAACTCCTCCTCTTGACCAATGACTGTAAAAGGGTATAATGATAATCGCCTTTGGGCACCGGTGAGCGGAGCCGAACCGCCGGGGGCAAAAGGCAATGATGGAGTAGGGTATGGCCGAACAAGGATTTCAGTTCGTTGTTTTCAATGAGCGTGAATCTGTGCGCGCTGCGCACGCCTGAGCTATAAATCATTTTGGGAAGGAGAAGAAGATGAAAACGAATCTTAAACAACTTCGCAAGGTGTTGTACGCCGTGATAATGCTGATCTTGTCGGCTGGCGGCCTTGCACAGGCCGACGATATATACGTATCGTGTTGGGGCAACAGTCTCTACGAAGGGACGATTGAGAAAATCGACTCGAACGGAAACGTAACAACTTTTGCCTCGGGTCTGGACTATCCTACGGGGCTTGCGTTTGACAATAGCGGCTATCTCTACGCGGCCACCTGCAACGGCGGGGTGATTTGGAAATTCGATACAAGCGGAAACGGGACTGTTTTTGCCTCAGGGCTAAGCAGCCCCTGGGCTCTTGCATTTGACAGCGGCGGCAATCTATGCGTGGCCAATTGCGGCGGCGGGACTATTGAAAAATTCGACCCAGACGCAAACAGGTCCATCTTCGCCTCGTGTTTCACGCCTTTAGGTCTCGCATTTGACAGCAGCGGCTATCTCTATGTGTCCTGCCCTGCCATGGGTGCAGAGACGATAGAGAAATACGATTCAAACGGAAACGGGGCCACTTTTGCCTCGGGGGGAATACATCAAGGTCTTGCGCTTGACAGCAGCGGCTATTTATACGCGGCTGACTACAGCGGGGAAATTAGAAAATACGATTCAAGCGGAAATTGGACTACCTTTGCCTCGGGGTTAAACAACCCCATGGGTCTTGCGTTTAACAGCGGCGGAAATCTATACGTGGTCGACAACGGCAGCGGAACCATCGAGAAGTTCGACCCGAACGGAAACAGGTCCACCTTTGCCTCGGGATTTATAGGACCACAGTTAATTGTGATTCATGTTGCTGCCACCGACAAGGCCGGTAATCCAATACCGGCTAACGGAACAACAGGAGTAGCAATTACAACCGACCTTAGCTGGACTGCCGGCATCGGCGCCACATCACACTATGTATATTTCGGCACTACAAATCCACCAATATTCCGCGGCAATCAGGCCGCAACAAACTTTGATACAGGGACAATGACCGCCTGCACAACGTATTATTGGAGAATTGATGAAAAGAACGCTGCCGGCACAATCACCGGCGATGTTTGGAGCTTTACGACTGCGTCTGCCCAGGCGACCAATCCCAATCCAGCCGACTTCGCGACGGGGGTAAGTATTATAAGCAACCTTAGATGGACGGCCGGTGCGGGCGCAACCTCACATGATGTATATTTCGGAACTGCCAATCCGCCGGAATTCGTTACGAATCAGACAGGAACTACTTTTAGCCCCGGCCCTATGACCAACGGCACAACTTACTATTGGAGAATTGATGAAAAGAACGCTGCAGGCACAATCACAGGTGAAGTCTGGAGATTTACGACTGTAGAACAATCGTCCAGCCAGGCGACCAACCCAAATCCGCCTAACCTCGCAACTGGCGTCGGCTTTGATCCGGTCCTTAGCTGGACAGCCGGCGAGGGCGCATATTCACATGATGTGTATTTCGGAACTTCCTATCCGCCTGAATTCCTTTGGAATCAGACAGGAACTACTTTTATCGCCTGCGGGATGGGTCCCTGTTTGAACCCTGACACGACTTATTATTGGCGTATTGATGAGGTTAGCGCCAGCGGGACAACGATTGGGGTGGTCTGGAGCTTTAGAACCAGAATCTTTCAATTGCCGGGACAGGCATCGGCTCCGAGTCCGGCCGACGGCCAGACAGGCGTTGATGCAAATAGTGTTCTTCTCGGCTGGACAGCCGGCTCTTACGCCGCGTCACACGATGTATATTTCGGGGCCGTAAGTCCCGGCACGTTTCGCTGCAACCAGACAGGGACAACTTACGAACCGACTGAAACTATAGTATCGGGCAGGACTTATTACTGGCGCATCGATGAGAAAAACGAAGACGGCACGACTACGGGTGAGGTCTGGAGCTTTACGACCGCAGGGAATACGGAACCGATTCCTCTTGACGGTGCGACCAATGTTGACCGAGACGTCATTCTAAGCTGGGGTGCCGTCCCAGGCGCTACTTCTTACGATGTATATTTCGGCACAGCCAGCCCCGGCACGTTCAAAAGTAATCGGACAATGACATATTATGACCCGCCGGGATTATTAAAGATTAACACAAAATATTATTGGCGTATTGACTCAAAGAATGCCGGCGGAACTACTACAGGCGATGTCTGGAGCTTCACGACCTTCGCACAACCTGACGACATCTATGTGTCGTGTTATCTTGGCGGGACGATTGAAAAGTTCGATACAAGCGGCAGCCAGTCCACCTTCGCCTCGTACGATGAGTGGCCTATGGGGCTTGCCTTTGGCAGCGATGGCTTCCTCTACGCGGCCTTTGCGCAAACCGGCTACATTCGAAAATTCGATTCGAGCGGGAACGCAACCGTTTTTGGCGGAGGGACATATCCCGCTGGTATTGCGTTTGACAGCAGCGGTAATCTATACGTGGCTAATTATTCAATCCACATCATTTCGAAAATCGACCCGAGCGGAAACAGTTCAATCTTTTCCCCAACCCAGGCCGTGGGTCTTGCGTGTGACAGCAGCGACTATCTTTATTCGGCCAATATGAAAGGCGGGACGATTGATAAATTCGACTCGAGCGGAAACAGGACTGTCTTTGCATCGGGATTAAGCAGCCCTTGGGGTCTTGCGTTTGACAGCAGCGGTAATCTATATGTATCCGATACCGGAAAGGTTTATAAACTCGACTCAAGCGGAAACCGCTCAATCTTTGGCTGGCTCCACCAATCCGCTTACGGTATGGCGTTCGACAGCATGGGCAATCTCTTTGTAGCCGATACACTCGCGCATACGATTGTAAAATTCGATAAAAGCGGAAACATGTCCTTATTCGCGACGGATTTGCTCCAGCCAACATGTATCGCAATAGGAAAAGCGCTTCCCAAGCCGGAATTGACAGGCCTCGAGATAGTCGGCCCTGATGAAGTTGCGGAGAATTCCACTGCCTCATACAAGGCAATAGCCCACTATGACAACGGTGAAACAAAAGACGTTACATCCCTTGCCGAATGGTCGGTTGAGCCGAATAAGCCGGCGACCATTGATGCAGGCCAGCTTACAACGAAACAATTATTATACCCAGAGCAGGATATAACAATATATGCTGCATTCACTGAAAACGATGTTACCGTTGACGCCGAAAAGCAGGTTTCGATTTTTGCCGTCTGCCCGACAGAAACGGCACTGGAGTTTGACGGCGTGAATGATTTCGTTCAAATCCCAAACGGGCCGCACAATCAGATAACCACAAACCAGATGTCAATAAGTGCCTGGATAAAGCTCAACAGCAACATCGGCAACACACAAAGAAGAATAATCTGCAAGCAGCCAAGCTATGTATATAACTGTTGTTGGGGGCTGGAGATTTTTGGAAATGGTTATGACGGTTCTACAGGCAATCAGGTTGTTTTTCATGATTCGAGCGGCAGCGCCTATTATAACTGTATAAGCTCAACAAATTTGATTCCGGGTAACTGGTATCACATTGGCGTTAGTGACAATGCAGGTAAAATACGTATCTACATTAACGGCTCGTTAAGTACGTCAAGCGATAATGGTTATGGAATACCATCAATGATTAATGCCCCGGTTATGATTGGAAGAACAGTAGATCCATACTTTTATTTTGACGGAACAATCAATGAGCTGGCGGTATTTGACCGGGCATTATCGGCTGAGGAAATTCAGGCGATAATGAACACAAAACTTGCCGGCAGTGAGCCGAACCTGGTTGCCTACTGGGATTTCGATGAAGGCGAAGGGCAAACAGCCGCAGACGTTTCCGGAAACGGAAATGATGGAATCCTTGGCGACAGTCCGGAACCTGATGCTGCTGACCCCTGCTGGATTGAATCGGATGCGTCAGCGAGTGAGTGCACAATCGAGCAGGTTATTTTCAGAAACCTCCTCGGGGCAACCGAAAACAAAGAGCTTGCCAATGAGCTTATCGCCGACGCCAAGGCCAAAGAGTGGGCTTCGGCAAAGTTGATTAACGACCTCAAAAAACAGCTAAAGGGTAAAGAACTCTTTGAGGCGATTCGAGCCAAATCCCTGATTCAAATTGCCATCGTTCAGGAAGATATGGCCTCACGGCACATCAATATGACGATAGAACGGCTCGAAGAAGCGTTATGCCTGCTGAGTTATGAGGATGACCCCGATAACGATTTCTGTGGTTGGCCGTGGCCGAACTGTTCTCACAATCAAATAAATTCACAAAACTACCAGCGCAGATAAGGCATACTGCGCCTAACAACAATCGAACGCATGCAATTATCTCGTGGCACGGGCTTAAAACACCCGCGCCACGTTGTTATACGCAATCCTTAAACCAGAAAATACGACTTTTAGTGTTAAAAACTGCTTTGTTATAAGACGCATCGACCCTATGCAGCGTATATCACGTGTTGAAGAAGCGTTGGAGTTATTTTGTATTCAGGAAGCATTGGGAATTTGGCGATTACTATAATAGCACAAGTGCCTAAGAGATTAGGAGAACAAGAAACTTATGACTTGTGGATTTTTGACTTATGTACTTATGTACTAATGACTTATGATAGGAACTGCGATAGTAAAAATCGGCGAAGAGGTGCTCAGTGTAGGGCAATTCGGCAGGTTTGCCTGGCGGGCCGCAGTAACCAGCTCACAAAGTATAATGGCCAGTCAGACCTATCCGCTGATATGGCTGCAGATGCTTCAGATAGGCGTTCGCAGTGTGCCGGTGATTATGATAACAGGGGCGTTTGTGGGAATGACCCTTGCCATACAGGCATACGACCAGTTGGCCGGTATGGGTCTGGAAGAGCATTTAGGCGTCCTTATAAACGTCTCCGTAGTCAAAGAGCTCGGACCTGTGCTCTCTGCGGTAATGCTGGCGGGCAGAATCGGCGGGGCACTGACGGCCGAATTAGGCACAATGAAGGTTACCGAACAGATAGACGCGATAGAAAGTATGGGAACCGACCCGGTCAAATACCTGGTATCGCCGAGAGTGCTGGCGTGTCTGCTGCTGACCCCGGCTTTAATCGTTTATGCCGACCTGCTGGGTATAATCGGCGGCTGGTTTGTCAGCGTGGTCCTGCTCAACATTAACGCACGGGCTTACTGGAGCTTTAGCGCCTACGGCGTGGAAATGTGGGACGTCGTCTGCGGCATCATCAAGGGATTCTTCTTCGGGGGGGCTATCGCGGTTATAAGCTGTTACAAGGGATTCACTTGTAAAGAGGGCGCAAGGGGCGTTGGCCAGGCCTGCACCGAGGCCTTCGTAATGAGTTTCATCACAATACTGATTATCGATTTTGCCTTAGTGGTGATTTTCAAGGCGATTTACAGTATCTTCTGGCCGCTGAAAAGTTTGGTCGGGTGATGACTTCGAACATCGAACTTTCAACGTTGAACGTCCAATGTTGAAAGTTGCAAGTTAATATGGAAAACGACAAAAAGAAACAAAACGAAATCGTTCCTGATGACGGCCTGATTGTCCTCAAGAACGTCACAAGGAGATTCGGCAACAATATCGTCCTCAACCGCTTATCGCTTGCGATAGAAAAAGGCAAGACCACGGTCGTCATAGGGCCCAGCGGCTGCGGCAAGAGCGTGCTGCTGAAGCATATGATAGTCCTTATGCGTCCCACCGCAGGCGAAGTGTACTTCAAAGGCCAGCGAATTGACAACCTCGACGACGTCAATCTGGCAGGCATGCGGTCGCAATTCGGCTACCTTTTTCAGGGAGGGGCGCTGTTTGACAGCCTTAGCGTGGCGGAAAATATCATGTTCCCGGTCAGGCAGCACTGCCTGATAACCAGTTTCAGGGCCGTAGAAGAGCTTGTGCGAAACAAACTGCGAATGGTGGGCTTGGACGGCCTTCAGCATTTTTATCCCGCCAACCTTTCCGGCGGGCAGAGAAAACGCGTGGCGCTGGCGCGCGCCATTGCGCTTGACCCGGAAGTGATACTTTACGACGAGCCGACGACCGGCCTTGACCCGATTCGCGCGGATACGATAAATGAGCTTATCCTAAAGCTCGAAAGGGAGCTTGGCGTAACCAGCATCGCGGTTACGCACGATATGAAAAGCGCATATAAGATAGCGGACCGAATCGTGATGCTGCATAACGGTAAAATCATCGCCGACGGCGACGCCGACTACATCCATAACCATCCAGACCCTGTGGTCCAGCAGTTCATCAAGGGTGAAATCAGCAAAAAGGAGCTTGAGCAGCTATATAAAACAACTGCCGGCCACGACAAAACAGGAATTCTCCCGAAAACCCCGATAAATCGGGGTTCCGAAACGACATCTCCGTCTCGATGAGGCCTTGAGCCCCCGCGTCTTATTGTCGAAGACAAGTGCGGGCGCGGGGCGGGCGCCGCACGCCGGGATAGCGAAGAATGATGATTGTCCCGAACCAGAAGCGGTTCAGGGTTGATAATTGATAATCGATAATTGATAATCAGGTGCATGAGTGTGCCAAGAAACAATCAACCATCGATTATCAATCATCATTTTGCCGACCTGGCCCGACTCGTAAAAGGCGAGGTATTTACGGACGTCATTCACAGGGCCGCATACAGCAGCGACGCCAGTATTTACCAGATTCTGCCGAGCTGCGTCGTTTATCCACGCGACGCCGAAGACATCTCCGCCGTGGTTCAATTCGCCAAAACAGGTCATATACCGGTCGCCGCCCGAGGGGCGGGCAGCGGCGTGGCAGGCGAATCATTGTGCAGCGGAATCCTGCTCGATGTAACCCGGTATATGACCAGAATCAGGGAATCAGGGAATGAGCGGACAAGGATAACAGGCAGCCGGTATGAGATTGTGATGTGCGAGCCGGGTGTAGTCCTCGACGACCTGAATAATCTCCTGGCCAGATACGACAGGAAATTCGGCCCTGACCCATCGACGGCCAACCGAGCGGCCATAGGCGGATGCGTGGCGAACAACGCCACGGGGGCGCACTCCCTTCAATTCGGCTACACCGGCGATTACGTCGAACGAATCGAGGCGGTCCTCGCGGACGGCTCAATAGTCGAACTTACCAACAACGCCGACCCGCAGGACCTGAATAAAAATTTAAGCCGGCTCGCAAAGGACTGCGTAGAGCTGCTTTCCGGCAAAAGGCAGGTCATCGAAAATGCGCTTCCCGCTACAAAAAGAAACCGAAGCGGCTACAACATCGCCGGCGTAGTTCACGACGGAAAAATAGACCTTGCCCGGCTTATGGCCGGCTCCGAAGGAACGCTTGCGCTCTTCACGAAAATCTGGCTGCGAACGGTCCCGCTGCCGAAAGACAGGGGTTTGCTGCAGCTCGAATTTGACTCATTAGAGAAAATGGCAAAGGCAGTGCCGATAATCGTTGATTGCGGGGCGTCGGCCTGTGAGCTGATGGATAGAACTCTTATTGCGATGGCGATTGAGCATTTACCCGAATACCGGGATGTTCTGCCTGCCAATGCTATGGCAGCGCTTTTAGTCGAGCACGTCGGCGAGTCGCTCGAAGAAGTAAAAGAAAAAATCAAAAAGACGGAATCCACGACTGGTAATCTGGCGGTTAATCGAACGATTATCCTTGATGAGCAGATTCAAAAACGTGTGTGGAAGGCAAGAAAAGACGCAGTCCCGCTATTGGAAAGAGGCAAAGGGAGAAAGCGGCCTGTGCCCTTTATTGAGGATGTTTCGGTCGAGCATAAAAATCTCGGCGCTTATATAACTGGCCTGCAGACGATATGCAAAAAATACGACATCGAGACGAGCTATTACGGCCACGCCGGCGACGGCGAACTGCATATCAGGCCTTATCTTGATTTGGGCGAGCAGGGCGATTTAGAAAAAATGGTAAAGGTCGCCAATGACGTCTTCGCACTGGCCTGGTCATTGGGCGGGACCGTCAGCGGCGAGCACGCCGTCGGCTTAGTCAGGGCGGCGTTTCTGCGAAGGCAATACGGCGACGAATTTTACAACCTGCTTTGCGGAATAAAAAAGATTTTCGACCCCGACGGGCTTCTCAACCCCGGCAAAATCATCAGCGAAGACGCCGACGTTATGGTCAAAAACCTCAAGGCCGGTCACAGGGTGAAACCGGAAAGAACCTTCGCTCAAACGGGCGTAATATTCGAGAACGACGAAATCGCTCTTGAGCTTGAACAGTGCAGCGGCTGCGGGGTATGCCGGGGCAAAGAAAATCAATTGCGTATGTGCCCGATTTTCCGGGCGACGGGCGATGAGCTTGCAGGCTCAAGGGCGAAAATGAACGTCCTGCGGTTCTGGTCAAGCGGGCAAATGAAGGAGGAATATTTCGAATCGCCTGAATTTCGAATGTTTCTCGATTTATGCGTCAACTGCAAGGCCTGTCAAACAGAGTGCCCCGCGGGGGTGGACGTCTCGAAAATAATGGCGGCCGCCCGCGCCGAATACGTCCGGCGAAAAGGCCTTCGATTGACCGAACGAATTCTGGGCAAAAACAGATACCTGAGCGTTCTCGGCAGCGCCTTTGCACCTATTTCCAATTTTGTTATGCGGCGGGCGGTCACGAAATGGTTTCTTGAAAAGACGCTGGGACTCGACCGCAGGCGGCAGATGCCGAAATTCAGCTTCGGGACTTTTTTAAAGGCGGGGCGCGACTACCTCGACTCCTGCAAACCACACGAGATGCCAATTGACAAGGTCGCGTACTTCGTCGATACGTATGTCAACTACAACGACCACGAGCTTGGCTTCGCGGTTATCAACATCCTTCGCCACAACGATATCGAGGTGATTTTGCCGAAGCAAAGGCCGGCGCCTCTGCCCGCGATTGTCTATGGCGACGTAAATACAGCGGAAAAAGATTTGTCCTGGAGCGTCAAACATTTAGCTGCGGTCGTGCGCGAGGGCTACAAGATTATCTGTTCCGAACCCAGCGCCGCTTTGTGCCTCAAACAGGAGTTGCGCCATTACGTCGAAGGTGAAGACGCAAGTATAGTATCTGCAAGCACTTACGAACTTATGGAGTACCTGCTTGGCCTGCTGAAACAAAAGCAGTTGAAACCAGCCAAAATGAGCCGCAAAAGTAAAGATGAGTATGTTTACCACACGCCTTGTCATTTGTTTGCAACGGGAACATACGAGGCAAGCATTGAGATACTCAAGAATTTGTGCGGATTAAACGTGGCCGACTTGAAGGCGGGCTGCTGCGGCCTGGCAGGAACATTCGGTATGCAAAAGAAAAATTATGAGCTGTCGAAAGCGATTGCGAAGACGCTCAAAAAGGCGTTGGACGAAACACCCGCAAAATACGTCCTGACCGAGTGTGCCGCCTGCGCAATGCAAATCGAGCATATCAGCGATAAACTCGCGATTCACCCCATTAAAGTTTTAGCTGAATGTTATAAAGGATAGTGACGCTGAAGACGCAATAATAATTACAGTTTTTATCTTTCGAAAGGATATTCCAATGGGTGGCTTTTATGGTTCCATTCATGTGCGAGCAGATTCAAATCAACTAATCAAAGTCGCATTAGAAAAAATCGCAAAGAAAAAGAGGCACAAGTTTTACTTATCGCCTCCAATAAATGGCTGGGTCGGTATTTTCCCAGACGGTTACGGGCAAGACGAACGCGTGAGCAAACACATTGCCAAGCAACTCGATTACGACGTTTTGCATCTTATGGTTCATGACGATGACATATTTTGTTATTGGTATTATCGCAATGGAACTCTATTCGACGTGTATAACTCACGACCTGATTATTTTGGCAATTTTGTCTCACGCAAAAAAAGAGAGAAACTAAAAGGCAGCCCCGAAGTTTTTAAAGATTTAGTCGACAACCAAAACAAAATGGACGAGATTTTCAAAATCCTGAGCGCACCAAGTGCATTTAATAAGAATGTTCAAGTCGACCCAAAATTTATGGAAAAAGCAAAAAGGTTTGAGGAAATAAGCAAGAAAATACAGAAATTCTTTTATGACCCTAATGCTATCGCAAAATTCCTATCTGAGAATCCTCATTTATTGGACGAAAAGACAAAGTCTTTGGTTCAAGAAGCAAAAAATAAATGTCTGAAATCGCCTAAAGAAATTAAAAAACTCATTACAAAATCGGAAAACCTTCGAGATCTCATAGGAAAAATCGTCCCTGCTTTTTTAAAAACGCAAGGATTCTTGAATGAAACAGGAACGTGGAAAGAAGATATGTTTGAAATTCCCTTAAATCCCACTGATAATAAGATTAAAGCCAAAGAAGACGTTATTGACAAAGTCGAACCTTTGCAGCCGCCCCCGGGGCTTTTTGCGGGTGACTCGATGAATAAGTTTGCGGAATTATTAGGCATTCCCAACGCGGTCACAAGCTATGAGTATCTTGCCGGCGGGGAAACCGTTAATATCTTAGAGTGGGATAGGTTCGTTGAAGTATCATAGAACACTTTCGAATATATGATGAATTAAAGCCATCTTACGAAACATCTTTTCCCAAACCTTATTGCCTTAAGAGGGGCAATTCTATATATTAATTGCAAAACAATCAAACGCTACAGGTCAGGGTGTATTTATGCGAAAACAAAAGGCGATAGTGAGTTGCTTTTTAACGTTGCTCTTATTTGAGACCGGTTGCTCAAATCAATCAGACCAAGCGACCATGTTAGTACTTGCCGCGGTTCTTGGACAAGCAATTAGACTTGATGGCGTATCTGCACGTGCGATGAATGATCCTTGCGAAGCTGTGGATTGTAACGTAATCCAGCTTATAACGACTGCCCTTAGTAATCCTATAGGGAGAAGCGTGGCTGCTTTTTTGGCAGAATCTTACTATTGTCACAACGGCCGATGGCCGCGCTCGGGTGAGGAGTTAAAAACATTCGCAAAAACATTCGACACAAATGCGGTGAATGCGTTAAATAATTTCTGTGAGATTGCGGATTGCAACATAATCTGGGATGCCAATTATATGCCCCTCGCTGACGGTCGGTTGAAAATTACCTTTCCGGGAATTAAATGGAACCAGACGCCTGCTTCACCCGCGGCGCAAGACATTCAAGAGCCATACACGAAAACCATACCTGAACCGAATTGCGTTTGCTTCCAAAAGAACCAGAATAATATCGACGTCCTTATAAACGGCAAACACTTTACAACCTATCGATATGGCTCTGAGCTGACCAAGCCGATTTTATATCCGGTGAAAAGCACTTCTGGGATTAAAGTAACTCGCGGCTTTCCTTTTGAAGTGATACCGGGAGAGAGCAACGACCACCCGCATCATACGGGAGTATTTTTTACGTATGACAAAGTCAATAACAGCGGTTTCTGGAACAACACAAAAATCCCGCCGCAGATTAAACACATAAACATCGAAAATATGACACAAGGCGACGGAATTCTATCGGTAATCTCTCGCTGGGTCGGCAAAAACGGTAAAATACTGCTGGAAGAAAAAAGGATTATGTCATTTTCCGCTAAACCAAATGAATACGCCATTGATTTCAATATTATGCTGACCGCACAGGATGAACAGGTCGTGTTCGGGGATACAAAAGAAGGGATGTTCGCAATTCGTCTGGCTGACTGGCTCAGGGAAGACGGCGGAACTGGTGAATATCTCAATTCGCAAGGCCAAAAGAATGAGCCGAATATCTGGGGCAGACGCGCCAAATGGGTCCGGCTGGAGGGAAACAAAGACGGGCAGACAATCGGGGTCGCGATTCTCAATCATCCCCATAGTGTTAATTACCCGACTTACTGGATGGCGCGCGGCTACGGATTATTCGCCGCTAATCCCTTAGGCCAGCTCGAATTCCAGAAGGCGACGAAACTCAAAAACCCGCAGCCGTTCAACCTGACTTTGCAGCCCGGCCAAAGCGCTGTTTTCAAATTCCGTTTGATTATCTATGAGGGCGGCAGAAACCAGGAGGTTATCGAGCAGGAGTTCAAAAACTATGCCCAGTGATGATTCGAAAATAAAAACGCCCTCCCCTCAAAAACCGAGGCGGCTTATTCGATTCCTCAAATGCCTCATTATAGCGGTTTTGGCAGTTGCGTTTCTGGCAGGCGGGATTCTTTATTTCAACTTTTATCTGCCGCAGGGCAAGGGCCCCGCCGGGCCGGATGTGCCGGCCGAGCCGTTTAATCATATATGGAGCGAGAAAAAGGTATCGCTATTGGGAATCGGCGACAGCATTACAGCCGGTTTCGGGGCACGTGATGGCTATTCGTATTTTGACCGGCTTATAAAAAATCCCGATGAGGACTGCCCCGATATGCTCGGCAAAAACCTCTCCGTCGTCTTTCCAAACCTGACATCGATAAACATCGCCAGCTCAGGTTCGACATCCATATACCATCTTACATCAATTATAGCTCTGCAAAAATTCCCGAAAGACGTTCTGGGAATTGTCGTGATGACCACCGGCGGCAACGACCTCATTCAAAACTACGGACGCATACCGCCTAAAGAAGGCGCAATGTACGGCGCAAGCATCGAGCAGGCCCTGCCGTGGATAGATAACTTCCAGCGCCGACTTGACGAAATGATGATAGAATTAAAAGACCTGTTCCCCGGCGGCTGTCATATATTCCTGGCCAATATATACGACCCCACCGACGGGACGGGCAATACAAGCTGCTGGCTTACGGGATTACCCCCCTGGCCGGATGGCCTGGCAATCCTCGAGGCATACAACGACATTTTAAGCAAATGCGCCGAAAAATATGAAAACGTCCACCTGGTCGATATTCATAAGCCCTTTCTGGGCCACGGGATACATTGCAGGAAATTCTGGATTAAGCGCTATCGCCGTAATGACCCGACATACTGGTACTATTTGAACATTGAAGACCCGAGTGAACGCGGCTACGATGCCATAAGAAGGTTATTTCTTAACGAAATGATAATGCTTGAAAAGGAATTAAAAAACTATGCCCAATGATGACCCAACAGTAAAAACGCCCGCCTCTCAAAAATCAAGGCGATGGTTCACTTTCGTGAAATACCTCATTACAGCCGTATTGATAATCGTGATTGGCGGCGGCGTATTTCTCTATTTCAATATCTACCTGCCCCAGGGCACAGGACCCGCGGGACCCGATGTGCCGGCCGAGCCGTTTAATCATATCTGGAGCGAGCAAAAAGTGATGCTGTTCGGAATCGGCGATAACATTACCGACGGCTCCAGTGTTAGGGAGGGATTTTCATATTTTCAACGGCTGGTTCAAAATCCCCCCGGCGACAGCCCTGATATGCTCGGCAGGAACCTTTCGACGGTATTCCCGAACCTGACAACCACAAATACCGCCAGCTCCTGGTCGAACTCTATCCATCACCGCGAGGCGGTCGAAATGATGAGCAGACACCCCGAAGATTTGATGGGTATTGTCGTGATGTCAACCGGCTTAAATGAAATTCTTCACAGTTACGGAAAAGAACCGCCGGCGGAAGGTGCTATGTATGGCGCTTCCCTTGAGCAGGCGTTGCCGTGGATGGATAACTTTGAAAAACGAATGTCCGAAATGGTGGCGCAAATAAAACACCTTTTCCCTGGCGGCTGTCACATATTCCTGGCCAATATCTACGACCTCACCGACGGCACAGGTAATACCACCGCCTGGTTTACGAAGGCGCCACCCTGGCCCGACGGGCTTTCCATTCTTGAGGCCTACAACCAGATTATAAAGGAATGCGCCGATAAATATGAATACGTCCATCTGGTCGATATTCATAAGCCCTTTCTGGGCCACGGGATACATTGCAAAAAATTCTGGATTGAGAGTTATACTCGCGATGACCCGACGTTCTGGTATCAGTCAAAATCGCAAGACCCCAGCGCAAACGAACGAGGCCACGACGCCATAAGACGGCTGTTCCTGAACGAAATGATAAAAGTGTTTTACGACGGGAAGATTACCCCGGTCGCAAAGGAGGCGTCCAACGGCAGAGATTAGAATTTTGAAACCGACCGACCTTGACTCGCTCTGGCCTCTGGTTGACCAGTTCGTATCGGCGAACAAGACACTGACGTATCGGCCTGATTATAGATACGCCTTTTGTGATTCCGCAAGGAAGGTTCTAAGCGATACAGACGCAGTAATTTTCATAGCGGAAGAAAAAAGTGAAATTATCGGCCTGATTGCAGGAAGAATAATCGACAACGGGCCTATTATTATTCCCGATAAAATCGGATATGTAGGTACAACTGTTGTCTTATCAGGGTATCGGCGAAAAGGAATAGCCAAGGGTATGTGGGAAAAGTTGAAAGGGTGGTTCCAGTCCAGGGGAATAGAGGAAGTGCATCTCTACGTAGTGCCGGATAACGACGAGGCCAGAGGTTTCTGGCAGAGTCGCGGCTTTAATTTGGTGCTTGAGCGATGGCAGAAGCGCCTGTAAAAGAAAATGGCTAAACGAACAGATATTCGTATAAGGCGGTTCAAGCGAAGCAATTTGCCCGCCATCAGGGAGTTGATACGTAATACAATCGACATTTGTTATTCAGCCGACTATCCAAAAGAGGCCATCAAATACTTTAAGGAATATCATTCCGACAAGAACATTTTAAAGGACGCGAGAGACGGGTGGACCATCGTTTTGGTAAAAAATAATCGCATAATCGCCACAGGCACAATAATTGATAACCATATTATGAGAGTTTTTGTAAACCCAAAATTTCAGAAACGCGGTTTTGGGAAGCTTATTATGCGTAAGCTCGAAGAAAAAGCGATTTCAACAGGGGTCAAAAAGGTTAAATTAGATGCGTCGCTCCCTTCTAAAAAGTTTTACGATTCGATGGGTTACAAAACCTCCAAAAAAACTTACGTGAAGGTGGAGAACGATAAAAAACTACATTACTATAAAATGAACAAGGCATTGTCAGGAGTAACATAATATGGAGCAATGTAAAATAGATTTTGATTTAATGCCGTGGGAAAATCCTGCCGTCGGCGTCAGATTCAAGGCATACGAGCAGGGAGGAAGAAAGCTGCGATTGGCGGAGTTTGGCAGGGAGTTTGTTGAGACCGACTGGTGCACCAAAGGCCATATCGGCTATGTCCTTAAAGGACAGATGGTTATCGACTTCAACGGAAAAACGGTCGAGTTTAATCCAGGCGACGGCATCTTCATTCCCGCGGGCGAGGAACATCGGCATAAAGCCAAGGTCCTCACAAAATCAGTGAAAGTAATTCTTGTGGAGGATAAATGAGATTGTGCTGAAGATTCTTGATGCCCAGGCAGGCGAAAATCTTGAGGTTGTGAGAAAACTCTTCGAAGAGTATGCCGGCTCACTGCATTTTGACCTGTGCTTTCAGAATTTTGATGAGGAGTTGGCCAAGCTCCCCGGAGAATATATGCCGCCGACAGGGTGTTTACTGCTTGCGATGTATCAGGACAAAACATCTGGATGTGTTGCGCTAAGGCGATTAAGCGAAGGTGTATGCGAAATGAAACGATTATACGTTAGGCCGCAATTTCGACGTCAGGGAATCGGGCGAACATTGGCTGAAGCGGTAATCGAACGAGCTAAAAAGGCCGGCTACACTCGAATGCGATTGGATACAGCTCCGACAATGGATGCCGCCAGAAATATGTACAAATCTTTGGGATTTAAGGAAATAGACACATATCGATATAATCCGTTAAAAGGTGCGGTGTTTATGGAGTTAACGCTGGTGTGAATACTATGAGAGAACGAGAATTCGGCGGGGATAAGAAGCTGCCGATGAGGACATTTCTGGCAAGGTGGGAAAGGAAATTTATCGACGCATTGGTCCCAATGTTTCCGCAATGGATACAGGGATATCACCTGACGCTTACGACAATTCTATGGTCGGCTGGTTTGATTGCGTTCGGGTATCTGGCGAAAAACAATTTCAAATGGCTGTGGCTGTCGTCGTTAATGCTTGTGCTGCAATGGTTTACGGACTGCTTCGACGGCGCTTTGGGCAGATTCCGTGATACGGGAATCCCAAAATGGGGCTACTATATGGACCACCTGCTCGATTTTGTTTTTATGTGCTCGATATTCGTCGGCTATTCTTTTCTCGTCGATGGAACGAGCAAATTACTCGTGCTTTTACTTATACCTGTATTCGGCTGCTTTATGGCAAGCTCGTTTCTCGCCTTCGGAGCCACGGGGGAGTTCAAGATTACATACCTTGGCACGGGGCCGACGGAAATCCGCCTCTGGTTTATTGCTCTCAATTGCGCAATAATCTTCTTCGGCACCGGCTGGCTCGAAAAATTGCTTGTGTATATTCTTATACTCGCTGTTATTTTCCTTTGCGTGGTCGTTTATCGAACTCAGAAATATATCTGGCAGACCGATATGCGTGATAAGGCGAATCGTAATTAAACAGGAGAAAAATGACTGCTAAAACCCTTACGCCCGCTTCAATTTGCAAATACGGAAATACCTTTATCTGGCTTTTCCTGGCGGTGTATTTTTTCTTCACTCCCGTTATTTTAATTATTTACTACTTAAGCGACCCGGGTCTGAAAGGCCGGGGCATCCCAAGATTCGCGTTCAGGATACATAAGAGTTTAGCGCCGCGATATGAGAAATGGGCAATTCATCGCATCAAATCAGGCAAGGCAAAAGACCTCGGTACCGATGTAATCGCTCCAACGGAATGGCCCGTATTCGGGTCAGTTTTCTACCTCTGGGCGAACGAGTCGCTGCAGCAGGCCTGGGAGCAGGATAAAACCCTCTCGAAAGTCGCGCCGAAGGTTTACGCAGCGGGCTCAATCGAAGCGGCCGCCGCCCTTGTCGCAGACCCCGGCCACGCATCCTGGGTCAGGCAGCACTGGGGGGACGATTACCTGCACGAGGAGAACGTATTTTATCGAATGCTGCTCATCGGCGGATTGACCAGCTACCATAAGCTATTGGGCGGCGACAAGTATCTCGACCTGCTCCGAGACCAGGTTGAGACGCTGTCAAAAGAGCTTGATGAGTCGAAATATGGTTTGCTTGATGATTACCCCAATCAGTGCTTTCCCACCGATGTCGCCGCGGCAATCGCCGCCATAAAACGAGCGGATTCACTTCTCGGAACCGACCACTCGGAATTCATAAAACGCTCAATCAGGGGATTCGAAGGCAATCTCCTCGACCCGACAACCGGCCTTCCACCCTATTTCGCCGGCGCTACAAGCGGCAACATCGATATAGCTCGCGGCTGCTCAAACCAGTGGGGCACGACCTGGGCGGCGGAAGTTTGGCCCGAAACCGCCAATAAATGGTATGCCAATTTCGAAAAATACTTCTGGCAGCGTCGCTTCGGCGCCGTCGGATTTCGAGAGTTCCTGAAAGACGATTACGCAGACGAATGGTATATAGACGTTGATTCAGGCCCCGTTATCGCCGGCTTCGGCGCCTCGGCCTGCGCCTTCGGAGTGGGCGCAGCACGGGCCAATAACCGCTTCGACAATGCTTACCAGCTCGGCGCTGAAGTGATTGCCGCGTCAGCCCCCCTTCCGGATGGCACGCTTCTTACGGCAAGGTACCTGTCAAACGCCGCCCACGCCAAGTTTACAGGCGAGGCCTGCCTGCTTTTCTCATTCACTCGAATGCCCCAGGACAAACCCATCGTAGCCCAAAACGTCCCGCTGCCCGCCGCTGTTTACTGGATGCTGGGCCTGTACATTTTTGTCGGTGCCACTACGGTTATGGCCGCGATACTGGCGTTGAGAAAATGGGAAAAAACCGCGTCGAAAAAGGTCTATCGCTTTCAGCGGGCACAGCTAATCTTATGGTGTATTCTCATTATCACTGGTATCGTGCTGGCTGTCAGAAATGACCTGTTTTACGGCCTGTTACTCATACTCCTCGCTCAGTTGTTGCCGAGATTCGCAAAAAAAGAAAGGGCACAAGTCACAAGCACACTACCGAACAAGACATAAATTTCTGGTGCTCTTGTGTCTTTATGCTCTTGTGTTCTTGTTATTGCTGTGTTTTTTCCTCAGGAGGAGCTTCTGGTTCGCCTTGGCTTGCCTTCGAGTCAGGCGAGGCGGGCTGCTGTTCCGCCGCCTCTTGAGGTTTCTTCGCGGCTTCCGCTTCTTTTTGGGCCGCCTTGAACGCCTCGATGTCCGCCCCTTCAGGAACAACAACAAGATTGACCGAAGCGGTAATATCCTCATCGAACCGTAAATTAATTTTATACGTGCCGACCTGTTTTATATGTTCCTCAATGGCCACAACATCGTCGGGAACCTCGAAGCCCTGGCTCCGCAGGTTCTCTGCTATCTCATGTTTGAAAACCGAGCCGAACAAATGGCCCTGTTCGTTGGCCGCGGCGGCGATAACTGCCTCGGCCCCCTCGACGGCCCTGGCAGCCCTGCCGAGCTGCTCTCGTTCGAAACGACGCTCTTCAGCGCGCCTGGCTTTTTCCTTGGCTATTTGTTTTATATTCGTATCCGTAGCTTCCCTGGCAAACCCCTGCGGGAACAGGAAATTACGAGCATATCCGTCGGCCACTTCGACAACATCTCCCAGCCAGCCCAGCTTCTTTACGTCGCTTGTCAGTAACACCTTCATTTACATATCTCCACATTAATAATCGTCGCTCGTGACTCGGCCCACGTAACTCGTGCGACGAGGGCCGAATGCCGAGTCGCGGTTTAAGCGGTAAACGGCAATAACGCCATATACCGTGCGCGTTTAATTGCCCTTTTGACCTTTCGCTGACAGCCGGCACAGTTGCCGCTGCGTTTGCGCGAGTATATCTTGCCGCGGTGCGTCAATAGCTTTTGAAGCGTCTCGATATCCTTGTAATCGATGTACTTTTCGCCGCGTCTGCAGAACCGGCACTGGGTCTGCTGCGGTGCGGTCAGTTTGCGGGTCGTTTCCCCCGGCGCGCCGGGGCCGTTTCTTCTTTCGCCTCTTCTGTCAAATCTTCTTTCGCCGTATTCGGCCATATTTCACCTTTTTAAAAACTCGTATTTTGTTCATCAGTTGCGCGGCTTGTTTCATTTATCGTTTTACGGTTGCGTCTTTAGCTGCGCTTTACGCTCAACGCAACTGATACGAGCCGCGTAACCGTAACCGTTTAACGCTATCACTCAGAACGGTATATCATCCTTTGGTCGTGCCTGGTTTGCCGTTTCCGCCTGGCTGCTGTTATCCGGCTCGGCCTGACTTTCCATACCGGCTTCCGCAGAGCCGGCCGTTCTGGCGGGAGCGCCAATGAACTGAAAATTATCGACGTGGACCCTGTGCTTGCTGCGTTTGGAGCCGTCCTGCGCCGTCCAGGTATCATACACAAGCCGGCCTTCAACAAAGAGCGGCTGACCTTTGTGCAAATATTTATTGATGTTCTCAGCCGTCCTGCCAAAGGCACGACAGTCAACAAAGCACACTTCCTCTTTGCTATCGCCCTCTTTACTGGTCCATTTGCGGTTCACCGCAATCCCGAATTCCACAACCGGCGTCTGGCTCGGCAGATACGACAACTGCGGGTCGCGGGTCAGGTTGCCCATCAAAAGAACCTTGTTAAAGTTTGCCATAAGTTACTCCTTCCGGCGTTACCGTTACCGAAACCGTATTTATTCCCGTTATGGGTATCGTAACGTATCGCTTCATGTTCCCTGTAAATCTCCCGGCGCGCCCGACTCCTCAACGACGGCTTCCGGAGCTTCCGCTGCCGCCGGCACAACCTCGTCGGTCACAGCCACGTGGCCATTTGGCGAGGTCTCGCCTTCGGCGGATGGCTTCACTTCGGGCAAGATTCTCTGTTTTTCGGTTCGTTCCGCGGGGGTATCTTTAGCCATATCCTCTTCGGTGAGGTGGTCCGCCCTGAGAATCAGCGCCCGCATAATGCGCTCCGATAGCCGGACGTCCCGCTCAATGTCGCCAACCTTCTGGCCGTTCACCCTGATGTAAGCGAGGATATAGGTTCCGCGAGTGCATCTGCCGACTGGGTAAGCAAGCGGCCGTTCGTCCCATTTGCGCATCGAGATGATTTCGGCCTCGGCCTTCGTTAAAATCTTCCTGATAAAGTCAAGAATGCCGTCCCAGTCCCTCGCCGCCTCGGCTGAATCGATTAAAAACATACTTTCGTAGAGCTTTTTGACTGACTCCAATTTATTTACCTCCAACAAAAATCATTTATTCTTCTCTTTTTCAAACCTGTTAAACTTTGTCATAGCCGCACCCGTGCCTTCTTCGAGCCAGCAAATCGCCGCTTCTTTGGCCCGCTCAAGACCATCGTTTATCAATTCGTCTTCCTTTTCATCCGGCTCGCCTAAAACATAATCGACCGCCCCGTCGGCCGGCGCATGCCCGATGCCGACCCGCAGCCGGGGAAAGTTTTCGGTCCCGAGCTTTTCAATGATATCCGCAAGCCCGTTATGGCCGCCCGCCGAACCCCTTTCCCTGAGCCGGATTTGGCCGGGTTCAAGCCACATATCATCGAGCACTACAAGCACGTCGCTCAATTTAATCCTGTAAAAACCAGCCGCGTCAGCCACGGGCCTTCCGCTGCAATTCATATACTGCCAGGGCTTCAGCAAGAGCACATCCTGGCCCGCGTATCCGCCTTTGCCTAAGCGGCCGCCAAAACTCCTCTTGCCAACCTCTATTCCGAATGCCTCTGAAAGCATATCAATCACTTTAAAGCCCGCGTTATGACGCGTTTGAGCATATTTCCTGCCGGGATTGCCAAGCCCAACTATCATCCGCATACCAGTTACTTCGCATATTTCGTCTCTCGATTGCGATGCTCGTTACGCCCGTCGTTTTACGGTTAACGCAACCGAAACCAGCCGCGTAACCGCAATCGTATGACGCGGTTTTGCTATTTTTTCTCCTTTTCTTCTTTCTTTTCCTTCGGCTGTTCGGCTGCTTCTGCCTGGGCCGCTGCTTCACGTTCTTTCCTCTCGACCTCGGTTATGACCTCAGGAGCAACAGGGGCTTCCTCCTCAATCTCTTCGGTGCTCTTGGTCTCGGCAACCTCATGGCAGGTAGCCATCAACAATTCCGGCTGACTAATCAATCTGACCCCTTCGGGCAATTGAATGTCTTTTGCGTGAATCGCGTCGCCCAGCACCATTTCCTTTATTGACACCGTAATACGTTCCGGGATACTCGTTACAAGGCACTCGACGTCCAGATGGTCGCAGTGTATCTCGACCATTCCGCCTTCGTGAGTTCCCTTGGCTGTGCCTTTGAACTCTATCGGGATGGCGACCGTGACCTTTTCGGTAACATCAACCCGCATAAAGTCAACGTGTATGATTTCCTTGCCGAGATGGTCGTATTGCACTTCCTTGATGAGCAGTTTCTCGTCTTTGCCGTCGAGCTGGATATCCATCAGCCGGCGTCCCAGGTGCAAACCCTCAATGAAGCTTCGCCTGTCGAGTGTTATCGCCGCCGGCTCCTGCTTGTGCCCATATACGATGGCCGGAATCCGGCCCTGCTTACGCAGTTTCTCCGCGTCTTTGGTGCCCTTTTGCTGCCTGATTTCCACCTTTAACACTTCTGTCTTTGCCATAATTCCCTCATAACAAACTTAACTAAACAGTGCGCTGACCGACTCATTTCTGTGAATTCTTTTGATTGCCTCACCCAGCATCGAAGCCACCGTCAAAACCTTTATTTTGCTTAATGTTGACGCCTCAGCCGACAGCGGTATGGTATCAGTAACCACGACCTCGTCGATAGGGGCCTTGCTTAGCTTCTCTGCGGCGCCTGCGGCAAACACCCCGTGGGTCGCCCCGACGTATATCTTTTGGGCCCCGCGCCGCCTCACCAGCTCCGCCGCTTGGCAGACCGTGCCGGCAGTCGTTATCATATCATCACACATCAGGATATTCCTGCCCTCCACACATCCGATAACCTCCTGGGCCTGCACTTCCTGGGCGTTTGTTCGTCTTTTGTGCACGATGGCTAAATCACCGCCGAGGTCTGTGGCGTAACGGGAGGCGATTTTGATATTTCCCGCGTCGGGTGATACGACGGTGAGGTTTTGAATCTTTTTATCGCGGAAGTACCTGCTCAGGACAAGCTCTCCGGTCAGGTGGTCCACAGGTATATCGAAAAAGCCCTGTAACTGCTGTGCGTGCAGGTCGATTGCCAGTATCCGGTCGGCGCCGGCGGCGGTAACGATGTTGGCGACCAGCTTGGCGGTAATTGGAACTCGGCCTTCGTCTTTGCGGTCCTGCCGGGCATAACCGAAATACGGTATGACCGCCGTTATTCTGCTGGCGCTCGCTCTTCTGAGGCAATCCAGATAAATCAGCAGTTCCATTATGTGCTCGTCCACGGGCTTGCTGGTCGATTGAATCACGAAGCAATCCCTGCCGCGAACGTCGTCCTCGATACGTATGATTTTTTCGCCGTCGGGAAACGTATCTATCCTGGACCCGCCCAGCGGCACCTCGAGATACCGACAGACCTCCCTGGCAAGCGCCTCATTTGAGCAGCCGGAAAAAACCTTTATATGGTCATTCAAAAACATCTATCACTCCTTTACTCGATGCTCGATGTTCGCTTCGAGGACAACGTTATCGCCGATATTGGCGCCATCTCGCAGGTATCCGAACGGCCCGATGCGGCAATTACTGCCTATAACGACCTCGCCATAAATACACGTAAAGGGCTCAATGACCGTGTCCTGCCCTATCCGGGCCCTGGCGTCTATCCACGTATTAGGCGGGTCAACGATTGTGACCCCGTTTTCCATCAGATTTTTCTGGATTCGTCTTTGCATAATCTTGCCGGCGTCGCTTAGCTGCTCCCGGCTGTTGACGCTTATCGCCTCTTCAGGGCGCAGGGCCGTTATTGCAATGACCTTGTGCCCGCTTTCAATAATCATCGCCAGCACATCGGTGAGGTAATACTCGCCCTTGGCCTTATCGAGCCGCACTTTGGAGGCGAAGTCGAAAAGCACCGTATTATCAAACAGGTAATAGCTCGGATTGACTTCCCTGATTTTTAGCTGTTCCGGCGTGCAGTTATTGTGCTCACAGATGGCCTGTATATTACCATAAGCGTCCCTGACGATGCGTCCATAACCGGTCGGGTCGTCGAGAACGGCCGTCGCGAGGGTTGCCGACGCATGCTCGGCGTTATGCTTGTCTATGAGCGTTTTGAGGGTTTCGGCGCAAATCAGGGGGCCGTCGCCGCAAAGCACCAGCGTTTGACCCGTAAAATCCTTCATAAGCTCTCTGCAGCACATTACCGCGTGGGCCGTGCCCTTTTGTTCGGGCTGGATTATCCACTCGATATCATTACTGCCGGCATAGCGTTGTTTTACTGTATCCGCACCGAAGCCGACCACTGCGTATATTTTTTCAACACCCGCCCCCCTGACGGCGTCAATGACGTAGTCCAGCATCGGCCTTCCGCAAACCTCGTGAAGGACCTTTGCAAGCTTGGTATTCATCCGCTTGCTTATCCCTGCCGCCAATATTATCGCCGCTCTCTGCATATCTGTTTCGCGTATAACGTATTACGTACTGCGTGACGCACGACTCACAACCAATCTACCCGGCCAGGACTCGAACCTGGAATGGGAGGACCAAAACCTCCTGTGTTACCGATTACACCACCGGGTAACATTTTTCATTTAATATTTTCTATTTTCAATTTTCTATTTGAGGCAGCGGGGCTGCAATCTGTTAAATAGAAAATAAAAAATAATAAATTGAAAATCCAAGTTGTCACGGCCCTGCCCATCGCTGGGCGGGGTGACCGGGCTTGCGTCGGAGGCCTGAGCCGGCAAAGCCGTGATACTGCCAACCCACATTACCCCTTGCGACGAAGCTGGTTTGTCAATATACAACATTACCCCCCGTCCTGCAAGGGCTTTTTTGAAAAAACAAAACAAATCTCAAGTGCCAAATCCACCTTCGCTTAGGCCCTGTCGGACAGGTCTCAAATGGCTTACGCCTGCTGTTTTGAACATTGGAACATACGGGTTCGGAATCTGTTTAGTCCCGTTTTGTCATCTGGAAGGATGTATTAATATACGTATGAATCGGTTCAGAAACAGGCGGCAGGCGAAGGACCGGCCCCTTGGCAGTCGCCTCGACCGACTCAACGATGTGCTGGGTCAGCCGGTAATTTTTAATGCGGCCTGATGATTGTTCTATCTCAACCGTGCCCTGGCCCAGGCCTGAAACTTTATATCTTACAAGGACGCCGCTTTGGACGATTTGATCTGTATTAGGGCCTGAGGAGACGACCAGATTCACATCCACGAGGCCGATATCATTTACAACTTCTCTGAGCTGGAACGTTTTCTCCGTCAGCACTGTGGCGCCGCCTTTCTCAACACGGTCCGTCCTGCTCCAAACATTCGGCCTGTTTTCGTCGCCGTTCACATTGGCATCAGGAAATACCGCAAACTGTTCTTCCAGAGTGCGTCTTATAGTGTCTTCGCCGTATTGTTTTTCGATAGTCCGCCACAATTCTTCTCTGCTGGCAAGATTCGGAGGGATTTTCCCCTTGGCCGCGCTTACGACCGAGACCAATCCGTTGATGTTGGTCAGTCGCCCCTGGGGGGTTATTCTTACATAAAATCCTTCGCCGACAGCCGCCTTCGTAGGAATCGCCAGGATAGCCAGCTTTGGACTGTTCACATTTGAATCAAACTCAAAATTCGCATCCGGCGCATTACGCTTCAATGCCGCCCGCCTGTAAGTGTACCTTGCCCAGGCACAGTCATTCTCATCCACTTCTTCGATATCCAAATCACACCCGAGGCGCTGCATTTGTTCCGAAACAATCTCTTTGCCGCCAACCAACTGTATCGATTTGCGTTCCACCACCGACGTTAAAAAATACTTATCCCCCGCCTTGAATCTGAACCGCAATTCTCCTTCGGCCCGGCCAATCCCTGCCATTAGCGTCATAAAGACAAAGACGGCAACACCAATTAAGAATCGAGAATTCAGAACTGAGTATCCTGCAACGCAATCCCCGGCTTTCAACTCTTCATTTTTAATTCTTAATTCTAAACTCTTCATTTTATACTCGTGCCGAGCTGTCCGCACGCCGCCTTTATAGTTTGCCCGAATTTACGCCGTATGGTCGTCTCAAAACCACTGTTTCTTAAAACACCGGCGAACCGTTCAATCGCTTCCCGGGCGCTTGGCTTCAAGGCACAACTCTCATACGGATTATACTCTATCAGATTTACGTTGCACCCACCACGGGCGACTCGCGGGCGAGTCGAGGCGGGCATAAAGGGGCGTAAACATTTTACAAGCATCTTTGCGTGCATTACCGTATCATTAACGCCCTTTATAAGACAATATTCAAACGTAACCCTGTTTCGGGTTTTTCGCTGATAAACTTTAAGCGCCTCAAACAGCCGGTCAAGGGGATATTTTCTGGTTATTGGCATAAGCTTTTGCCGGATGGCGTCGGTGGGGGCGTTTAATGATATTGCCAGCCGGGGGCTTACGTCTTCATCCGCGAGCCGTTCTATCCCCGGCGGCAGCCCGCAGGTGCTTATGGTGATGCGACGAATACCAATTTTGCGCCCAGCCGGGTGATTGAGTATCCGAACCGCGTTCAGGGCCGCTTCATAATTTGCCAGCGGCTCACCCATTCCCATAAACACGACATTCGTAATTCGTCGTGCGTCGTGCGCATTGCGTATCTCGCAGTTTGCTCGCGCGACGCACGACGCATCACGCACGACGAGGCCGACCTGGTCAACAATCTCGCCCGCGGTCAGGTTGCGCGCAAGCCCCAGCCGGCCTGTGGCGCAAAAGACGCAATTCATCGCGCAGCCAACCTGCGTCGAAACGCAGAGCGTCGCCCTGCCGTCATCGTATAATAAAACCGCCTCAACCCGTTTATTATCCGGCAATTCAAAAAAGTATTTTATCGTCCCGTCAGGGTCGCTCAATTTATCGGCTACCTCAAGTTTCGATATGTAGTAACCCTGCTTTACCAGCTCGCTGCGAAAGGGCTTGCTCAAAGGAGTAATCGCGGAAATATCCGAAATAAGCCGCGTATGAATGAAGCTGAATATATAGCCGGCAACGTATTTTTTCTGACCAAGTCCGGCAACAAGCCCTTCGAGCTGAGGAAACGTCATTGATTTAAGGTCTTTATCCATAATGATATTCTACCAAATATTGGTGGAATTAGTTCATTCGAGAAATAAAAACTGCAAACAAAACCCAAATGTCGAACAAATTCCAAATCTCAATTACTCAATGTTCCAATCAAGGGGCGTCAGCCGCTGATGATTGTAAATGAGTGATGGGTAATGAGTGATGAGAAAAGTTTGCAGGAAACTCATTAGCTCATTTACGCATTACTCATTCACTCATCAACGCATACACGAAAATTGAGTTCTGTTTGGGATTTGTGTTTTGATGTTTGGCATTTTTGCTATTCCTCTTCTTTATCAACCGCAGCGTAACCCCGCTGTCCCTCATTAATGTAACCCGGCCCATCGCCGGGCTCTTGGTCATCTGTCATCTGTCCTGCGTCCTGTGCCCTCTGGGCCTGCATCTGCTCGCGCAACTGCTCCCAGTCCTCGACGGCCATCATTACCTCTCGCGCCTGGCTGCCCTTGTATTCGCCTAATACGCCCAGCACAGCCATTTGCTCTATCATCCGCGACGCCCTTGCGTAGCCGACGCTTAAGCGACGCTGAAGCAATGAGACGCTGCCCCGTTTGCTTTCGAGAACAACTCTCACCGCGTCGTCGAACAGCTCGTCTTCTACCATTTCGGAAGTGTCGGGCTGGCCTAATTGCGTAAGTTCGGGATGGAACTGCGGTTCGGCGATTTCCTTCAGGTGTTTGACGATTCGCCTGACCTCTTCTTCGCTGACGAATGTGCCCTGCGCCCGAACCAGGTCGCTGGTGCCGGGCTTCAGGAAAAGCATATCTCCCTGACCCAAAAGTGTTTCAGCGCCGTTCTGGTCGAGTATTATGCGGCTGTCCATCCGGGCGGCGACCCGAAAGCCGATGCGTGTGGGCATATTGGCCTTAATCAGCCCCGTTACAACCGTCGCCTGTGGCCGCTGCGTCGCCAAAATTATGTTAATCCCTACCGCCCTGCTCTTTTGCGCCAGTCGAACGATATGCGCCTCGATTTCCTTCGCCGCCGTCATCATTAAATCCGCTAATTCGTCAATTACTATCACGATATAAGGCAGCTTTTTCGCAATCTGCGCTTCCTCGTCCGGGGTCGCCGGCTCAAAACGTTTGATTATTTCCTCGGTCCCCAGCGCGTTAAACTCGCTTATATTTTTGACCCGCCCCTCCGCCAGCAGGGCGTATCGCTCGTCCATTTTGATTGTCGCCCATTCGAGAATCTGCACTGCCCTGTGCGTCTCGGTAACAATCGGCGTCATAAGGTGAGGTATCGTATTAAAGGCGGTCATCTCGACCATTTTCGGGTCTATGAGAATCATCTTTATTTCGTCAGGCCTGCGGGTAAGCAAAATGCCGGCGATTAGGCTGTTGATACACACGCTCTTGCCGGAGCCGGTCGTGCCCGCGATAAGCAGATGCGGTAAACCAGCCAGGTCCTCAACCAGCGCCTCGCCCGACGAATCCTTGCCCAAAAACAGCGGTATAGCCATACTATTCGGCCGACTGCCCGCCAGGCGCAGCATATCCTTCATCCGCACTCGCTCTTTCTCGCTGTTGGGCACTTCAACGCCTATTGTGTGCTTGCCAGGCAGCGGCGCAACAACGCGAACCGCCCCAACGCCCAATGCACGGGCAATATCATTGGCCAACGTGCTTATCTGGCTGACCTTGACCCCCGCGGCAAGCTGTAATTCGAACATTGTTACAACCGGCCCCGTCTCAGCCGCAACAACCTGGGCCGAGATATCGAACTCGTTCAGCAAACCCTCGAGGGCTATGGCCTTTGCCTTGACCACCTTTTCCTGCACCGCCGCAAACGTATATTGCGGCTCATCCAGCAGTTCGATACCCGGCAGGGTGTAATCGTCGAAGCTTTGCGGCTCGTATGGTTTCATTGTCTTTTTGACCGTTGCCGGCGGAATTTTCAACTGCTGCGCGGCGGGCGTTGTTGCCGTTTCTGCCACGGCTGATTCAAGCTTACCGTCAACCTCGTGCGACGAGCCAATTGACTGTGCAGCCGTTTCCGAACGCAAGGATGGCTTTATCGTCATCGGCTGACGCTTTTGTTTAACGCTCAAACGCTTCCAAATCTGACCAAGCGCTCTCGCGTGCTCCGGGGCTCTGGCCCATTTTGGCGCAGCCAGCCCGACAACCCTGCGAAGGATAAAGCCCAGCCAGCCAAAAACGCCGGCGACCATCTGGTCTGCCAGAAGAATCGTCCCGACAACCCAGGTTGTGCCTAATAGTATCGCGGTACCCAGTGAGGCGAAATGACTGCGCAGAAATTGCGCCGCCCCCACGCCGAGTACGCCGCCACTCCCCATCGGAAAGCCAAAAACGCCGTATGGGCTAAAGCAATAAAAAGTAGTAGATGCGGCGGTCGTTACCAAAACCAATCCCGCGACTCGTAAAACCGGCTGTTCAATCTCCGCGTCGGCGATTTTCGCGACCATAAAATATATGCCGCAAATCAGCACGATAAAGACGCCCGGCCCTGCATAATAAAGCAAATAATAAGCCAATAGCGCCCCCGCCGGCCCGCACCAGTTCGCCGTCGGCCTGTTATGCGGATATACAAACCGGCTGGGCCAGTCCCCGATATGAAAACTCAGGCAACTGCAAAACAGCACCAGCAATACCGCCACAACAAGGCACTGCAGGGCCTTCAACCTTATTCTCCTGTCCTTGACACGGCTCATAATTTAAGTCCGATAAAATAGAACATACGCGATAATAACAGAGCACCACACCTCAAAAAACACTCACTGATTTATCGGCAAGAACCCCATTTTTTATTTTCTATTTTTGAATTACGTTTATCATTGGCCTTGTCTTAAATGGAAAATAGAAAATAATAAATTGAAAATAAAAAGCCCCGCGGCAAATCCGTTCACCACAGGGCGTAAGGACAAATGATTTTATATTAACATCTTCTCCCTGGGCACGCCTTAAGGCCTTATGGGCTGGCCAAGTTTACTCGGGCTTGTTCCCGGCTCAGGGCTCCTTACCGCCACACCCAGCTTGCCTAACTCGTTGGCGACGTCCGGCTGATTGGAGTTCATATTAAAGCTCCGGATAAAATATTCCTTGGCCTGCTCGTTGTCGTTCTTGTGCAGATAATAATAAGCAAGCTGCCGATTAATCTTATATGAATCCGGCTGTGCCTTCAGCGCATCCCGATAGCACTTCAGGGCATAACTGTCCAGTCCCTGTTTCTCGAAGGCCTCGCCCAGCAGCATAAGCTGTTCCGGCGCCGAAACAACCTGCGTCATAAACATACTTGCCAGATACTCGCTCTTCGATTTGTCGCCCTTGTCGAGCTGCATCTTGACCTTGGCCGCCTGGGCGTCTCGGTAAGCGGGATTAAACCCGATTGCCTGGTCGTAATACCAGTCGGCCTTCGACCAGTCGCCCTCGGCGTGATATAACTGCCCCAGCTCGTAATGCGTAACCGGGTTTTCCCATTTCTTGTCGAGCTGGCGAAGCAGCTCGGCCTTGCGAATGTCAGAAGCCGTATTCACGCCTTGAGCGACCCTCGCCGGCCTCGTCGGCGGACAACCGAACAATCCCAGCGAGCACAAAACCATCGCACAAACCATCGCGTATCCTTTAGAACTCATTTTTCGCCTCCATACTTTATTTTCTATTTAATATTTTCGATTTTCTATTTTCTATTTGCCGCGACGCATTTGCAAGAAGAAAATTTTTTCTTATCACTTTTTTGTTCCGATTCTATTGGGGGCGGTGCCTCTAGCTCCCCGCTTTCTGGGAATATTCGCTTTAAGAGCGCGCTGCGATATATCAGCAGGAACGAATCGCTTCAATTGTTCGCCTTTGCCGATGTTAATTCCTTTCTCGGGAATCGTTATCGCGGCCATACCGCTCGAACCTAAATCGCCAGTATATGTTGGGAAAGCGTAAACATCAAGAAGAACTCCATCGCCCGGTATATCTAATACATCGATGCCGAAATAATCGAGATAAGACCACCAATACTCCTGGTCATACAAAAATTCCTGCGATTGCGAACTGCTGTTCCATCTGTAGGCAATAACTCTATTCACATAATCCCACATTGCTACACCTAATGTTCCTCCTGACTCGCTGTAACTGTCAATAAGATACGTATCGACGTAACAATATTCATCTTCATACCAGAATCCATATTCGACGATAACAGGGTCTTCGGGAGTAGGCGCATAAAAGGTATCCCAATAGTAACCATTCACCCAAAGTTGAAAATCATCATCTATTGATGTTCCATCATCCCAAAGACATATTGTCAACCAGACATAATTGCTTAACTTGTAAGCATAGGGGGCGCTCATATTTCCGTCAACCGTAACGGTCGCATTGGACCAATAGTAATCAACGTCTTCAGCATAGAAGTAAGGTAATTCCACCTTCAGCCATTGGCCGTTAACGTCTGCTGCCTGAACTATTCCATATACATCGGAACGAACTGAATTTGCGTCCTCGAAAAGAACTATATTATTCGAAGGCGTCTTTGAAAAACCCGATCCCTCAATAAGCAAAACGGAGCCGGGACAACCATAAATAGCAGGGTCGATAAGGTCAATTGATGGTCTGGGCGGCCCCGGCGGATTAAACATACAAACGGCAATGGCATTAACATCGTTGGTGTCAGGGTCATTTGGATTTGCGCTGATTGAGCCGGAATAAACGAGGGTATATTTGGAAACGTTTGATGACGGCTTATTGAATGTTGCCCGAATTGAACTCCCCTTTGCCAACGTCTTTGTCGCTCCCCAAAGATTAGGGTTATCGGGGTTATTGGAATCATAGACAGTAAGCCCTGAAACCTGTGTTCTGTTGCCAACGTTTTCGTCCCAGTAAAGCCCGAAAGAGCCGCCTTTTAACGTCTGATTTGCGTTTGTATTGACCGATTGATTAGTGATATAAATTTCAATCGGATTACATTCGGCATTAGAACAGCTTGCGGAAACGGATAATTTGCCCCGAAAGAAATAATTGATTAGGCCGGTTGTATAATCAACCGTTCTGGAGATAGTCCTCTTGGCATAATCTTCAAAAACCCGTTCTTCTTCGGTAGTCGATGTCTCGACGGTGTATATCGGTATCAGATAGGCATAAAAGGTTGTATAAGTTACACGGGCAAGATGTGGCACATCGTATCCGAGACGATAATATTGTCTTTCACCATCGGGACCAGTTGGATACCAATCAACTCTGGTGTGATTTTTTGCCGGATGAGGAAATGATTGTAATCCGCTGCTTTTAAATTTTGTGCTGAAAGATAAGAATTGATAATTGCTGCATTCTGCCAAACCCCACGATTTTTCAGGAGGGGGATTGCCAAAGCCGGTAGAAGGCCAGCCAGGGCTATCTCCCTGCCATTGAGTGACACCGTCTAATTCACACAAACCTCTGTCCCAGTAATCCTTATATTTGCTAAGAGCAGGCGGCGTATCCATCAATCTGGCCAAGTATGCGCCGGGAATGTTATTGTCATTTTTGCTAATCTGAACTTCCATCCAAGCTTCAAAGGGATGACCTCCCAGCTGCCAAGGGTTCTGCACTCCAGTTACATCTTTATAAAAACCCGCAACAAGATGACCCCATACAAAATCATTCCTCGTATGAGCAGGAACGCCCATATCCTCTAATAAATGGCATATATGGCCAAGTACAACAAACACTGAGCCAAGATATTTTTCCCTGTCTATCTTTTGTCCTGAAGTCAAGGCACTATAAAATAAATTTCGAGCCGTCGGCCAGTTATATTTGGTTGTGAGATATTCCGGCTCCGACTCCCAATTAACTCCCCAATCATCCGCACAACCGACAGCCCTCTTGAGAGCCGAGCCGCCAGTGGCATCAAAACCCCAGTAATCCCAATAAAGAGCTACCGAACCAATCCAAAGGGCATTAATAAGATCCGGATTTGCATCCGAATTGTTAAGGCCAGTGTCTCTAAGAGGGTCATGAAAATGATGTCGAGCCCTCGGATTAGGAACATCCTCAAATTTACTTCCCTCTTTTAACCAGTTTTTAATAGAGCGTTGTGTTGCTTCCCATAGTTCGGGAGGACGTGCCTGACCCGCTCTTCTAACCAAGTCATCTTGATACTGCGCCGTTAATATGAGATTTGTATTTAATCCGCTATTTAAGTCAAGTTGTGTTTGAAAATAATCACCAGCCAAAACAGAACGTTCCACTGCTTTTTCCGTTATTGTTGGATGCGTAAGATGATTTTCCCATGCGATTGCATTTGAGGCCAATATCCCAAAAAACAATAATGTAATGAAATTTTTCATTTTTGCCTCTGTTTTTCTGTACGTTCTTGTTCAGCACGTATTTTTTCAAGTTCCAATTCCTTTAATAATAGTTCATTTTCCTTGGAAGGAAACGTCCATTCGTCGACCAGTTCAAGATGTTTCTCATGAGATTCACCGTCCTTCCATGGATATAATTTAGCAATGTTATTTTTTTTACTATATATTTGTTCAACAGTAGGGTATCCGAGCGGTTTAAGAATAGGCGACTTAAAGTATTTAAGAATAGCCCTGTAAACAGCGTAACCATCTTTATAAATCAGCACTTCTTCCGGGTACAAATCCATCTCATATAATGCCTTTCTTTTAACCCTAAGATTGGGAATATAGTACTTTCCTTCCTTATCAGATAACGTTTCATACGATACAGCAGGAATTCCGCTGCCGCTGCCAAGAGCACCACCCAAAAGCATAGAAAATTTCCAACTATATTTAACAACAGCCCCTTCTATAGGCTTTCCTGTTATGGCATCAATTACTTGTCCGCTTCTCGATCCGGTATGAGTCTGCCAATACCATTTGTAACCCAAAAGTCCGCTGCCTCCGAATCCAACAATCGCAATAATGATGGCAGAAATGATTATTCGACGATTAATTTTCATTGCAATCGATCCTTGTTGTTTAGTTAAAGCGTGAGAACAAAAACCTTTAATAAAAAAGCGAATCAACAAGAAAACTATAGTTATTCCAAGAAGAAAAATAAATATTTTGCCTGCGGGGTTTGAAGCAATAAAAGACAAAAGGAATATCATTATAAAAAACGGAGACGCTATAGTAAAAGATATCTGGGGAGGGAGATAAGGAAGCAGAAATAGAATTAAGCCAATTACGCCGAATATGCCAAAAGTCCAGGCCATTCTCGCGAGTCCTTTTTCGTAATCGATATTTTTCATTGCATATACTCCTGTTCAGAAGCAATAAATTTTCCAATTACCGTTTTCGTCCTTGCTGAAATACACTGGAAAAGTCGATATCACGCCGCCGCCTTCATCATGGCGCATTTCATATTTTGCCATATATTCGTCTTTCGAGATAAATATCAGATTACCCATCCCATTCACCATTTGCGTGAAATACGGCTGAAGCTGAGAAAGGGTATCAGTATATTGCTCTTTCGCTGTGTCTGCGATGAATGTTAAAGCAGTGTCCAAATCGTCGGCTGCCAAAGCATCCTTAAAGGCATCGAATACGTCGTTCGGCTCGGGATAGGTCTCAAGCCAGCGGTAGGTAAAAAGCTGGAGGTCGTAGATATTGATTGAATTGCTGTCATCAAGGTCGTAACTGCTTTCCCAACCTGCATCATTGGCATCGGTCAGCCATTTATCGGCGAGCTTGGCGTAATCGAGGAAATTGACGGCGTAATCGAGATTGAAATCAGCCTCTTTGCATCCGTAATCGGCGAGCCACCAGTCGGCAAACAGTTTAAGGTCGTATATATCTACCGAGCCATTGTTGTCAAAGTCGCCTTGTAGCGAATAGCCGAGTTGCCCCCAATTATCGGCAAAGAGCACAAAGTCATTGAAATTAACGGCCTCATCCTGCAACAAATCCGGACACCATATCGGGCTTGCGAGGCAAATAGTGTTCATTATGGCGATTGCCATTATCGACTGGACGGTTTTTCCGGCATTCATATTCCCCTCTTCGATTTTTAATAACACATCTTATAACCGATAAACCGTACCGACTCAATTATCAATAGCAAGCAAAAAATAAATTTCCGAAGCGGGCCCGTCGCTTCGCTCCGTGTCTGCCTGCGTCTATATGTCGAGGAACTGCACCTCAAGCGCATGGTCGCGGATGAAATCTCGCCGCTGCTCGACATCTTCGCCCATAAGGATGCTGAACAGCCGGTCCGCCTCGCCCGCGTCGTCGAGCCTGACGCTCAAAATCGTCCGCGTCGAGGGATTCATGGTCGTCTCCCAGAGCTGCTCCGCGTTCATTTCGCCGAGACCTTTGAAACGCTTTATTTCAACGCCTTCGCTTCCGATTTTCCTTATACTGGCGCAGATATCGCCTAAGGACGCAACGTCAAAGCTTTCGCCGTTCATTGTAAGCTGAAACTTCGTTTCCAGCTGCTCGCCGCTGACCGACCTCTCCGGCTTGAGCAGGTAGTCCTTCAGGTCCAGACCGAAGTCGTGCTTTAGTTTCCTGGCAAGCTCGTTGATTCTTCCTACCTCGTGCAGCTCCTCGGCCGCCACCTGCTCTTCGGCCTCGTCATTGCCCGCCTCCTTTCGCTTCGTCGAATCCGGGCGACCGCGTTCCTTCCCGGTCAGCTCATCGACTCGTTTTTCGAAATCGTCCTTGTCGTCGATAATTTCATCCTGCCCCTCGTATCGCACCCTGTACATCGGCAGCTCCTTGCCGCCGAACTTCTCGAGAAATTCGTCGAATTTTATGCCGCGCCTGGCCAGCACCGCGATACATCTATCCATATCCACGAGAATCTTGACCAGCTCTGCCAGCTTGGCGTCGGTGATTTTCTGTTCCTTCCTGCCGCGGATGACAAGCGTCGTTCCCTGCAGGCCGCGGTCAATGAGGCGCTTGTGCATCACCGACTCGGTCAGGATATATTCGGATTTTTTCTGCCCCTTCGCCCGGACCTCGTAAAGCGGCGGCTGGGCGATATATATCATCTGCCGGTTTATCAGCTCCGGCATCTGCCTGAAAAGAAACGTCATAAGAAGCGTCCGTATATGGGCGCCATCAATATCAGCGTCGGTCATCAGGATAATTTTTTCATACCTGCATTTTTCAACGTCGAATTCGTCCGCCCCGATTCCAGTGCCCAGCGCGCTGATGAGCGTGCGGATTTCCTCGTGTGCGAGCACCTTTTCGAGCCGCGCCTTTTCGACGTTGAGAATCTTGCCCTTCAGGGGCAGGATTGCCTGTATATTTTTGTCCCTGCCCGCCTTGGCCGAGCCGCCGGCCGAATCGCCCTCGACGACGAACAGCTCCGTTCCCTGCTTTTCCTTGTTGGCGCAATCCCACAGTTTTCCGGGCAAATTCGAGCTGCCCAGCGCACCTTTGCGACGGGTCAGCTCTCGTGCCTTTCTCGCCGCTTCGCGGGCCGCAGCCGCCTGAATCGCCTTATAAAGAATCCGCTTCGATTCGGCAGGGTGCTCCTCAAGGTAATGGCCTAACTGCTCATTTACAACGGTTTCAACGAAGCTTCCGACTTCCGGGTTAGTGAGTCGGACCTTGGTCTGCGCCTCGAACTGCGGTTCGGCCAGTTTTACCGCCACGACGGCAGTAAGCCCTTCCCTGAAGTCCTCGCCGCTGGCTGATTCGCCCTCCTTGAGCAGGTTATTGGCCCTGGCGTATGCGTTCATCGTGCGGGTAAGGGCCGTCCTGAAACCCGACAAATGCGTCCCGCCGTCGATATTGCGAATGTTGTTCGCGAATACCAGGACGTTTTCAGCATAGCCGGTATTATATTGCAGGGCCGCCTCGCAGCTCATCATTGACTCTTTATCTTCCCTGGCCAGGTAAATCACGTCTTTATGCAGAACTTCTTTGCCTTCGTTGAGGTGCTTTATGAACGCCCGGATGCCTTCCTCGAATTTGAATACCTCTTTCTTGTGGACCCTTTCGTCTTTGAAGGTTACCTGTAAACCCGCGTTAAGATAGGCCATCTCGCGGATGCGTTTGACCAAGGTATCGTTCTGGAATTCGCTCTCGCCGAATATCTCCTCGTCGGGCATAAACGAGACGGCCGTGCCCTGCTTTGCAGTCGGTCCAACGTCCCGGACGCTGCCTTTGGCGATTCCCCGCCGGCACTCGAAATGATAATGCCGGCCTTCTCTGAAGACGTCCGCCTCGAGCCATTCGCTCAGCGCGTTGACGACGCTTACGCCTACGCCGTGAAGCCCGCCTGCCACCTTGTAGCTGTCTCGGTCGAACTTGCCCCCGGCGTGCAAAGTGCAAAGAACGACTTCCAGCGCGCTTTTCCTGGCCTCCTTGTGCTCCTCGATTGGAATCCCCCGGCCGTTGTCTTCGACGGTGCAGCTCCCGTCGGCGTTTATCTGGACGGTAATCTTATCGCAATAGCCGGCCAGCGACTCGTCTATTGAATTATCGAGCACTTCGTGAACGAGATGATGAAGCCCCCCGACGCCCCTGTCGCCGATATACATATCGGGACGCTTGCGGACGGCTTCAAGCCCGCCTAAAATCTTGATTTTACTTGCGTCGTATTTATGGTCTTGCATTTTATTGTTCTGAGTTCTTTGTTCTGTGTTCTATGTTTTTAACTAACTACTGTCCCGTTATCGTTTTAAGAAATTGACGTATCTACATGTAAATAATTGACCGATGCATGCAAAACGAACATTTTAAAGTTTAGCGATAGGATAATGGTCGTCTTCTTTTTCGAATTCCTCTCTTGTCATCTCGTTTTTCCATACAAAGCAAGGATTTGCTGTTCCTTTTTTCAAATCTGATATATCCCATGATAGAATTTCTCGAAGTATTTTCTCTAGTATTTTAACTACATGGTCCACTGCGCAAATCCTGCTATCGGCATCCATGAAATCTCTTCTGTTAGATTCATAATTATCTTTCCACCATGAACTTGAAACGAATACGTTATGACAATCCTCCTTGCGCACTACGATACATCCCTGTCCACCCTTAGGATGACGAAATCGAAATGTCCAGTCAGGCAAGTGATGGAAATATTTATCAATTACTAATTTATGTTTTTTTGCAAAAATGACTAATGAATCAGAAAATTTCTGAAAAAAGGCTTCTATCTCAGGAAGTTCTTTTTCGAATTGTTCAGCATCACCATTGGGCATAAAACACCTTTAAACGATTACCAATTGCCGTAATTTCCAATACTTATTCTAATCGGCCCTGAGACGGTTCCATATCATCCAGATTCGTAACCAAATTTGTATTGTCGCCATCCACCATTCATCCATCTGCATAGAACATCTTGTGCCCCCTAGGGCTGTGCTCCCGTGACAATTTCCAATACCATGAATTGTAAGGCCGTGAATATGGCCGTACTCACAACTAAATTCCTCAGCAATTTGATTGAGTAATGGCCGACCATCATCACTATTGGGATTCCAACTGTTAAGCATTCCGTTACGCTCGGATTCAGACATATACTTCCATTCATTTAGTGTTGGCACAGGTTTCATATTGGAGTCATTTTTGTCTCAAACGTATTAGATTTATAATCTTTTTCTCAGGCATTTATAAGCGGCCTCTGTTTGAAAACTATCTAAGAACAGATAATTTCTTTTCATGCCAATAAACACTATCATCAGCCATTAAATTTATTCTCCAAAACCAACCTGATCACCATACGCTCCTATTGGAATAATCATAGGGCTGGCAACATGTGTATAAAAATGGCACATAAAAGGAAAAAACGCTACGGTATCAGTTTTTCTGTTCGTAAGCTTTAATCTCGGCATAACCGCCACAATTGCCTTTTTTGACTACAGGCAAAGGCCATTTATCATTCTCGACTACACAAGATTCGGCAATTTCTATGTTATAGTGTCCAGTTTTTGTTGTAAAATTGAATTCGCCATAATGTCGTAAATCAAAAATAACCTTAAAACCACTATACTTGTGCCCAGCATCTTCAATTACACCTATACCACCTCTCCTAATTCCATCATGCCACCAGAGCCGCTCCAAACGCATCTTGAATGGTAAAGGAGGGTTTGGGGTCTCTTCGTTTCCTTCCCATCCCCATCCATATATAGGGTGTACCATTAAGAGGTGGCCGACAAAACTTTCGCAAGTTTCATCTAATCCTTCTTTTTTATTTGGCTCTTTCATTAGGCGTAAAGCTACCTTAAAAATAAGTCAAGGTTTTAAAACAGGATATTCGCATTCTGCCACTTCGCCAATTTTCTTTCTTAAATCAGGGCATTTGCATGCCTCTAATTCTTCTTTTTTCCACGATAGTATGGTTTCCAAGCATTCCTTTAGCTTTTTATATAGAAGATTTACATCCAAATCACATTCTCCAATTTCTGCGGCTTTAGTATGTCGGGTATTCAAATCGTAATCATCTATCCACCACGAAACACCTATCCATAGACAATCGCCGCTCTTTTGAATAGTTATGTTTCCAACTCCTCCCTGAGGATGCTTAAAACGTAAGCTCCAATTAGGTAATTGATGATAATATTTATCTATCAATAAATTGTGCTTTTGTGAAAAACTATATATTGCAGATGAAATCTTTTCAAAAAAAGCCTCCAATACAGGATGCTCTTGTTCCAACCAATTAGAACTTCCATTAGGCACGTATCACCTCGCGAAATTTGTCCAATCTTTATATTCACCAATGGGAATCCGAAGAGGCCCTGATACGGTACCTATACCTCCAGAACCTGATATGAATTGAAACTGCTTGCCACCTCCTCCCATCCATCTTCGGGGTGTTGCTGCATCCCAATCACCTTTTACCCCGGTAGGTCCATAAGGGGAAAAACCTGTTCGAGGATAAACAAAATAAACCGAATTCGGTGGATTGCCATTATGGAAGCTTCCGGGAAGAGCGAGGAACCATTTGGCAGTCCAACCAGTAGGATAAACTTGTCTTGTGCCATAAGAACCAGGGTATAATCCTTGCAGTAAGGAGTTTCTCTGATCCTCGTAGCTGTAATGAAGGTACAATAGTTCTGTTTGCCTGCTGCGAGTTCTTGCCCTGATTCTGTTTTCAAGCTGCTCAAACTGATATTGCGTAAATGGCTGCGGATTAGTTTGCAGAAATAAATCTATTTCCTGCTGTACCACCCTGCGGGCAATAGTGGCGTCAATATCTCTTGCAGCATTATATACCATCCAGCTTGCCCACAAGGATATACCTATTTCTTGTGCCGTTATGGTAGTTACCGTCAAGGTCTCGGTTGTGCTGTAATTACCGGACGGGTCGACCCTGTTGACAGGATTATTCTGACAATATGTATATTTGTGTAAACTCTGCGGCTCTTCTTTCTTGCCGGTAAACGGGTCCATCCGGTCAAACCGGCCCGTGCTCGGATTGTAAAGAGCATAAGAAGCATTGATAGAAGTCAGAAAAATTACAGCCGTTGCAAGAACGATGATTGTTCGATTAAACCTTTTCATTGTTTGTTCCTTTCCGTATCATTCTGACTGGGATTCGTATAATTTGTCATTTGCTGAGAAAAACCTGTAACAGGTGGTGATATTTGCTGGTTTTGTTGTGGGACGGCGGTATTCATCTGCTGCTGTTGGTAAGGATTTTTCAGATATTTGTGCAGCGCAGGAGGCGTCGAGGTGTATATGATGTCTGTATGTGGCCTTGGCAGTTTCACCGTTCTTGGCGATTGAGCGTGCAGTAATTCCTCTTGGGTTATGTTATTTTTCTTCGCAGCGTCAGTCATTACCTCTACAGGCGGTAATGGTGGGTACATCCAGTCCGCCTCACAAGGGTCGATAGTAAAGCCGCTATAATTCGTATATCTGATTTTTTTAGTGCCCATCGTTTTGCAGTCAGATTCCCAGTGCCGTTGCATTTCCTTGTCAACGGCAACTGCTAACGGGATAAGATTATTGGAATAATTGGGAGAATAACGGTAAGCGTTGGCAAATGCTATCTGGGCTTCATTTCTACACCCTGTATCCATCAGTGAATATCCCCTCGCAATAAGAAAGGAGCATAAAACATCAGCGGCAGACATTGACTTCAAATACGGCCCTGTTTTCAATTCCAAATCAGTCAGCACCCTGGGAAATTCTTTATAATGCTCATCAGGCGGAGTTGCACATCCTTTAGTGCTTGCTTCAATATTAAATCGCTCTCTGTTGTCCTCCCATCTAAGAAAAGTGTGCTGGCTTGTTGGTACTAATCTGACAGGGTATCCTAATCTGTGTGCAATTGCTGCATATAGCACCGGTATTGAAACACAACTGCCGTTACGTTTAGGACCAAGCAGGCCGTGTATAAAAATCTGCGTGCTGTCGGAATAATCGACAGTTTTCATATTCTCAAGATTGTAATGAACGCCATATATATGCTTGAGAGCAAAGACGCAATTTACCATCTTGAAAACAGATTCAGAGTTATCATATTCTTTTGAGTGTTGCCGGAAAAAGTCCATTCGTTCTTCAGTGCTTTTCTTTACGGCCTCAGCCCATTCGTCCAGGATTGCCAGATATTTATCGATATCAATATCTTCAGCGTCTTCAAGGCCTTGGGCGCATAACAAATTCATCAAGCCGATATCGACGCTTTCAAGCTGTTCGAGAGTTAACGCCAATAGCTGGTTTAATGAACGGATTTTAGATGAAAAAACAACATCGATACATGGGGGCTTTAACTGAACGCTTGGCTCAGGGGATTTGTTACCAGAAAATTGCCAGGTAACCAGAAGAACAAGAGAAGAAAAGACCATTCCTATAAAAAATGAAGCTATACATCGACCCCTGCCTACCACTCTGTTGGCTTGGGAGTTTATGCTATTTTTGTCCTTTGCCCTCTTATTATTCGGAGTCATTTAGCACTCAACAGCTATAGTACGAAACCTATGCTGAGTTTATAAACGTATCCCTTTACAAAGCTCCACATTACAATATCGGCAGCCCTTGTCAAGAAAGAATTCAAAATCGTGTAAAGCCCTAGTGCAACTTTATTAGTTTCAGAACTATTTGTCCTTGTTCGATTTATAATGGGACAGTAGTGTTTTTAACTATCTTGCTAGGATTACCTTAATTTCCCTGATTTTCGCCGCGGGATAGCTCTGCTTAAGATGCTTCACAATCTCCTTACTGCTCATACGCAACTCATATAAAAAGGAGGGCGAATCGGCCTCAACGACAAGGACGCCCTGCGAAAAGTCAACCAGCCGGCAATGCTCCGCCATTACAGGCGGCAAAAGCTGCGACCACAGAAACCGCAGCTTATCACACGTCTCATATCGCCGGGCAAGCCCCGCCGGGCCCGGCTCAATCAACTTAGCCAGAACATCGCCTAAGTAAGCCGGCTGGGAACCATACCTGGTTTGCTCCGAATCCATTCAACTACCCTGCTATTATGAGAAATCTGCAATTCCTATGATAAATTTATCGGCATCACCACGTACAAAAAGTTAGCCCCCGCCTTTATGACTCCGGGGGTGTCCGGCTGACCCAGTTCCAGTTCAAACTGCGGCTCCTGGATAACGCGTATTGCATCGGTGAGAAACTGCGGATTAAAGCCGATTTCAATCGGCTCTCCGGCATATTCGACAACAACGTCCACCTCCGCGTCGCCCGTTTCAGGCGCCCTGCCTGAGAATACGAGCTTGTTTTTGCTTATTGCCAGCTTGATTCCCCTCGATTCCTCACTTGTCAGCAACGCCGCCCTCTTTACAGCGCTTAACGCTACGGCTGTCGGCAGGGTTAGCTTTTTCTGGTAGTCGGAGGGTATTATGTCCTCGTATTTCGGGAAATTGCCATCGACCAGATTTGAGCTTATCACAACGTCTCCGCAGGCGAACATTATCTGGTTGTCAACCAGCCGAACCATAACCTTGTCTTTCTCGCTACCGGTCAGCTTCTCAAGCAGTGACATTGTCTTGGCCGGCACTATTATCTTTGTTGCGGACGCCTTTTCACTGGGATTAGCAGTCAGATTTACTCTGCACCGTGCCAGCCGTCTGCCGTCTGTCGCAACGAGAGTCAGCTTCTTTCCCTTCATTTCCCACAGTATGCCGTTTATCGCATAACGTGTGCTCTCTTTTGCGGTTGCGAATAAACACTGTAGAATACCTGTTCGCAGCGTGTTTAGTAATAGCTCGATATCAGCGCCGTCCTCGAAGGTCGGGACTGTGGGGTATTGAGAGGCCTCCTGACCGTAAATCGAGAAGTGGCTGTCGGCGCCCTTAACCTCACACTTGCCCTCAGACGCCTCTATTAGCAACGTCTCGTCAGCGCTTTCCCGCACAACTGCCGCCAGGCGCCCGGCCGGCACAACAACCTGACCCTCCTGTTTCACATCCGCCGCGGCAATTAAGCAGTTCACACCTACCTCAAGGTCCGTCCCGTATATCCGGACGCTATCCTTGCCCGCGTCTATCTTGACACATCGCAAAATCGGCTTAGGCGTCCTTTCGGGAACTATTGTGGTTAATAATGCAAGCGCCTGACTTAATGCCTCTCTGTTAAATTGAACCTTCATTACAGTATCCCTCTGCTATTGCTGTTATTCTGTTTTTTTAGTCCTTCTTTTTAATCAGGTAAGTTACTAAAATCCCCTCTGTTTCACAACTGTTTTTTTGCTCTTATTTTTCTTATTATTTGTTTGATTCTGGAAGTAAGGTAAACCATAAGTAGTTCTATTGAAGTGAACTAAGTAGTATTAGAAGTCAAAAGGAGCGTTCGATTGTGATAACTTATCGTTGACTGATGCGTTAACCATTATCAGAGCAGCGTTTATGTGAAATCTTCTTATGCCAAGCCGTGTGGATAACTTGTTATTTCAGTATAGCTTTGTTCCTTGTATTCACAGGAGAGGATTTACTAAATAAGCAGCACTTTAGTATCTAACAGGATTTAACAACTATAACGAAGGAATATTAGTAATCGTTTTTTAGTCGCTATTAATTTCTGCCATTTTTTTTGCTGTTTCTGCAAGCCGTCTGCGCAGTTGCAACGGCGCGAGAACCTCAACCTGGTCGCCGTAACCGAGAACCCACCAGGTTATTTCGTTTAAACCGTCAACCCGAAACTCGATTATGACGGAGCCATCATCATCTCGCTCTACTTTTTGAGAGCCGTGCCACTGGACCTCCGCAACGTTGCCGGCTACCTTTGGTGAGAATCGCAGACGAACGTTATAGATTCTACCCTCCGGAATCATAGACCAGGCGCTGCCTATATAGTCCGACAGGTCAAAGTTCTCGCCGTCATTGTATTGGGTATCGAGGATTCTTGCGTCTTTTATACGATTGAGCTTGAAGGTGCGCACCTCTTTGTGGACTGAAGAATAGCCGACAACATACCATGCTCGCTGGTTATAAAACAAATGATACGCTGACAAATCGCACTCTATGACCCGCTCGTCAAAAAAGGAGTCATATCGAATTGCGACTTTACGCCTCTGAGCCGTTGCTGATTGAATAATGCCAAATACCCTGTCGAGGCCGGGCGTTTTCGGAGTAGGCGCCTGCGCATTTGCCCTCGCCGATATTTTCTCCAGTGCGCTTTCGCAGTATCGCCTTACCCGCGGCGGGAGAGTGCTTTCGATTTTCAGCGCGGCAAGAAGGGCGGCGTTTTTGAAGGGCAGTTGAATTTGACCCCTCATTTTATGTATCAGAAGCAATACACTTAACGCCTCCTGTAAGTTCAGGTTAATGGGCGGCAAAAATTGTTCGCGGCTGATTTGATAACCCTTGTGTTCCGGCGAAAACGAGGGCGTTACGCCGATACGCTCAAGCTCCTTCAGGTCGCGGTAAAGAGTCCGTCGGCTGATACCGAATATCTTCGACAGTTCGCCCGCCTTTCTCGGCCGGCCCGACTGAAGCGTCGTAAGCATCTGCACTACCCTGCTGACCCTGCTTGTCTTCATAACTCGTCCCTCTGTAATGCTATAAGTATAGCGGGTTTGTATCACCAAAGTCAACTACTATTGACGCCAGACGGTCTATTAGATATGCTTAAGTTCCTGTAAATCTTGAATTTGCATAAGAAATCAATTTTTAGGCGATAAAAGAATGCTCAAAAGGACGGCAAACTGCGGCCAGCTTCGGCTGAGCGATACGGGAAAACGCGTCATAGTGGCGGGCTGGGTAAGGTCATATCGGGACCACGGCGGACTGGTGTTTTTCGACCTCCGCGACAGGGAAGGTATAACCCAACTGGTCTTTAATCCGGAAAAATTCCCTGAGGCGCATCAGCAGGCGCAGGCGATTCGCAGCGAATGGGTTGTCGCCGCAGAGGGCGTCGTCGAGCCGAGGGGCCAGGGACTTGAAAATCCAAAGCTCGCCACCGGGCAAATTGAAGTGCTTGTTGAAAAAATCGAGATTCTCAACTCCGCGAAGACACCGCCTTTCGAGATTGATACCGCCGAAAAGACCGGCGAGGAGGTGCGCCTCGCGCATCGCTATATCGACCTTCGCCGTCAAGCGATGCAGGAAAAGCTCAAAATCCGCCACCGCGCGACCAAAATCGCCCGCGACTACCTCGATTCGCTCGGCTTTTGGGAAATCGAAACGCCGATGCTGGCGAAAAGCACCCCCGAAGGCGCACGCGATTTTCTCGTTCCCAGCCGATTGATGCCGGGCACGTTTTACGCCCTGCCCCAGTCGCCGCAGCTTTTCAAGCAAATCCTGATGATAAGCGGCGTCGATAAATATTTTCAGATAGTCCGCTGCTTCCGCGACGAAGACCCCCGCGCCGACAGGCAGGCCGAATTTACCCAAATCGATGTCGAGATGAGCTTCGTTGACGCCAACGATGTCATAGGCGTCCACGAGGTGCTCGTCGCCAAAATCTTCAATGAGATTCTCGGCCTCAATATCAAGACGCCTATGCGCCGGATGACCTACAGGGAAGCGATGGACAGCTACGGCGCCGACAGGCCCGACCTGCGGTTCGATATGAAGCTCAGGGACGTTTCTGATATCGCCGCCAACTCCACTTTCAAGGTTTTCACAGGGGCGATACAATCGGGCGGCATTGTCAAAGGCCTTTGCGCCCCCGACGGCGGCAACAAATACTCCCGAAACGACATAGAAAAGACCCTCACCGCCTTCGCCGGCGACTACGGGGCAAAAGGGCTGGCCTGGTTCAAGGCAAAAAACGAAAATGGCAAAGTTACAATGGCCAGCACGCTTTCCAAGTTTTTCAGCCCTGAACAGCTTGAAAATATGGCAAACCGTTTCGGCGCAAAAGACGGCGATTTAGTGCTGTTGGTTGCCGGCGACGAAAAAGGCGTCAATAAGGTCCTTGCTCCACTGCGATGCAGGGTCGCCAGGGATTTGAAGCTTTATGACGAAGGCAAATTCGAGTTTGTCTGGGTTGTGGATTTCCCGCTTTTCGAGTGGAACGACGACGAAAAACGCTTTGAATCAATGCATCATCCGTTTACCGCAGCCGTCCCGGAAGATGTGCCAAAGCTCGATACAGACCCCGGCCACATCATTGCCCAGGCATACGACATTGTCGTCAACGGCTCGGAAATCGGCGGCGGCTCCGTCCGTATCCACAGGCCCGAAATTCAGACAAAGGTCTTCGACCTTCTCAAAATAACCAGAGAGCAGGCGCAGGCGCGCTTCGGCTTCTTCCTCAAGGCCCTCGAACACGGCGCACCCCCGCACGGCGGCATCGCCCTCGGGATGGACCGTATGGTTATGCTGCTTACAGGCACCGACAATATACGAGACGTTATCGCCTTTCCAAAGACCCAGCGGGGCCAGTGCCTGCTCACCGACGCGCCAAGCGAGGTTGACACAAAACAGCTCGACGAGCTGAACCTGCGCGTGCAAAAGCACTCACACGAAATTGAAGGCAAGAAACAGGATTGATTTGAACAGTGAGCCATACGGCGCTCAATTTGAAAGGTATTTTAAGAGGGGCTTTCAGTCATAAGATTCCACTCTGGCCCAAAGAATACTCCACGGGGTTCAAAGCGGGACTGTTTCTGGCCTCGGCACACCTTCTTCTGTTTGTCTGGAACACTCTTTATATGGTCTGGCACGACGAGGGAAGGTGGCATATCTACTGGATTCTCTGCGGCTACATCGATTTTCCCGTTTCCTTGTTGCTGACAGAGGTAATATTACCCGTATTGTTTCGCAATCCGTTTAATGACCCTTTTATGTCAACGACGATACAAACACTAATGATTTTTACGATGTTTTATTCATTTGTGGGCACGGCATGGTATTTCTGGCTGCCGATTCTCATTGAGAAAGCAGGCAGGAAAATCGCGACAACCCGCTTGACGTTCTGGGCGGTCGCTGTATTGATTTTTCTGCCGATATTTGCACACTGGTTTCAACTGCTTCGTTTTGCAGGGGGTAATTCACAGTGCTTTGTGCCCGGCCTTTACAGCGTATTGCCGGCCGTATGGACGTTTTTGTTCGCAGTACTGTTCTTTGCAACAAAATGGAGAAAGACGGTTTTGTGGCTTCTTTTGCTTGCGCCTTTTATTTATTTTTATTGTGTGCGCGACCTGTATTATTATATAACGTTACTCCGTCATTAGGCCGGGACCGCCTCGGCCTAATCCCGTTACAAAGGCGGGCAGGCGTCAATAGTTATGTTTGCACGGATTCACAAAGTTTATCACAGGATTCTTGTTTTCCTTCATCTTTCGCCGCTGTCTCTGGCGGAGAAGTGCCGGCTCGCTTTCGGCCTGGCTGTCGTGCTGACGTTATTTCTTGCGTTGCTCATCCCTTACGCCTGGATGCGCCAGCTCACAAGGCAGATTCTCCTCGAATCCAGCAGGGCCAGGGCCGAGTCGCTGATTCGAAGGCATTTCCGCCTTCGCGGACCCGGCGAATCGACCCTCGTAATGCTCGACGACCGCGGCCACGTCGTTGACCCCAACAAAACGGATATGCGATGGATACGCTTCAAAAAAGACGATACCCAGATACGGGGACTGACTTTGCAGCAGAGGTTTATGCTCGATGAGCTGAGGAAGGACGAGGATACCCCCGACCAGATACGGTTTGAGACGAGGGGAAAAAAAGCATACACCAGCTACGTCCGCGTCTTCAGGGCAACCGAGAGCTGCGTAAACTGCCACAACCCGCAGGGTTCAGCCGAGGCGTTTAACCGCAATGAGCCGATTGGCGCTGTGATTGTCGAAAGGCCCGCCGGCGAGATACAAAAGGCCGTTCTTCTCAACCGCGTCTGGATTGCCGTGGCGATGCTGATTGGCGGCGTCGGCGCCTTCGTCGCTTTTTATATCATTACCCAGAAGGTAATCCTGAGCCCCGTGCGGCAGTTGCGCGCACTGGCCAACAACGTCGCAGAGGGAAATCTCGACGTTCGCAGCTCGATAAAAACGCGCGACGAATACGAAAAGCTGGCCGAGGCGTTCAATAAAATGTTAGACGGGCTGCAGGCCGCACAGGAGAAGCTTCGCCAGGCCAACAAGCAGTTGGACGAAAAAATTATCGAGCTTTCAGAGCGAAACATAGAGCTTTTTAAGGCCAACAAGGTCAAAGGCGAATTTCTTGCCAATATCTCGCACGAATTCAGGACGCCTCTGAACTCGATTATGGGTTTTGCCCAGGTCTTGCGCGACAAGCCGGACCTGCTGAAAGAAGAGAAGGGCAAAAGATACGCCGAAAACATAATCGCCGGCGGCCAGCGTCTGCTCAATATGATTAACGATTTACTGTACCTGGCAAGGGCCGAGGCCGACAAGGTTCAACTTCACATAGAGCAAACCACCGCGGGCCGGATAATCGGCGCCGTGCTCGACTCGACATCCTTTATGGCTAAAAATAAAAAAATCGAGTTAAGCTCGACTGTGCAGGAAAATATCCCTGCCCTTGTGACTGACGCGGGCAAAATCCAGCAGATTCTCGAAAATTATATGAGCAACGCCGTCAAGTTCACCCACGAGGGCGGCTCAATAGAATTAACGGCGGCCCTGCTCGACGACAAAACTATGCGGTTCTCGGTCAGGGATACCGGCTGCGGGATAGCCGACGCCGACAGGGAAAAGGTGTTCCAGAAATTCGGCCGGCTCGGCAATCCCCTGACGCGCCGTTCCACCGGCACCGGGCTCGGCCTTGCCATAAGCAAAGAGCTTGCCGATATGCTCGCCGGCTCCGTCGGCTTTGAAAGCCGGATTGAAAAGGGCTCGACCTTCTGGCTCGATATCCCGGTAGAATTGGCTAAAGAAGAATCGGCTAAACTGCAATAGCAAAATGAAAAAGGGGAAAAAGTGGAATGTCCCTTTTTCTGTTATTTCGGCGCCAGAAGAATAAACGGCCACAGGTGAATGTTTCGCAGAATTCCATACGAGACAAGCGTCGCAAATGAGCACCACGCGACCCAGGGATAGTAAGCCCATTTTTTTCGCAGATACAACAAAAGAACAACAGGCAGGGCTATAACCATCAGCGGGTTCATAGAAAGCGCGCCGGTTAAGCTGCCGTGTAAAAGCTGATGAAAGGCCCGCATTGTGCCGCAACCGGGACAATATAAACCCGTCAATGTATAAAACTGGCACGACGGAAATATATGCGTCTCGGCCGGGTCGAACCAGTATATCAGGCCGAGAGTGACTGCCAGAAAGCCGGTTAAAAAGTAACGTTTTTCGGCTTTCATATCAATAACCTTGACGGCTGGCGGCTATAACGCTGATAAGCTGGACACCAATGGCGATTATATTGGCGACCAGCCCCAAAGCAAAACCTATCCAGCACCACATCTTTGCCTTGCCGGATGCGTCGAGAGCCCCCTGAATATCGCCCGCCTGGACCTTGCTGTTCACCTGGGCGGCGTAAACAATGGACACGATGCCGAAAGGCAGGCAGCAGCACAAGGTGATTAAAATTGCCTGGACAAGATAATTGGGTATTTTCATCTGTGTCGTCGGCGGCAGTACGGTTACCTGCTGCAGCTCCTCGCCGCACTGGACGCATTTGTAGGCGTTATCGGCGTTTTGTGCCCCGCATTTTCTGCAAAACATACACTATCCTTTCTGCTATTTTGGGGTAAAAAGTGGAAGGACGAGAAATATTACGTAGCTGGCGGCGCACAATCCGCCGAGAATTATCCCGACCCACGCGTGAATTTTGCCCTTCGCTTCAGGGTGTAAACACCCGTGTCTTAAACCTAAAATACCCAGCACAAAAGCGGGGATGCACAGCAGCAATCCAAGCATCGGAATCAGCGAGAAAATTCCCAGGTAATATGCCCATAGCGCCATCGGATTTTTGGTCGGTATAAGCCCGCCCAGAGTATTGTCGTTTGTAACGGTATATTGCGGCTGAGCAGGCACGTGAAGCACGAATCCGCATCTGGTGCATTTGAAGTTATTTGCCTCGTTGTGCTGGCCGCACCTCTGGCAGTATATAGAATCTGCGGCCGCCGTTGCCGGCCCAACAGGCGACTGGATGGTTGCGCATCGTTGGTTATTGCTGGAAAGGTTATTGTATTCCATTTATGGTGTTTATCGACGAAAAACCACCCTCGCTGAAATAAATTCCTGCCCCTTCCGAAAGGTATTATCGGTCCCCGAACGGCTCCGACGTAGTTCCGGCATGCATTATGAGCGATAAAAGGTTAAAATGTTGGAACACCCGGTTGATTACGGGCGTAATAAACGCAAGTTTGAAACCGCTTTGAATTTAGAGATTAAATAAGCGGAGAATATAGACGGTTATACAGGGGAGAAGACAAATGTTGAATAACTTAACCTCACCACAAAAGCCGCCAAAAGTGGAAGAAAAAGCATCTCTTGAGAATCTCATATCTAAATTTGGTGTATCTCCCGCCCAGGGTCTAAGCGACGCCGAAGTGAATAATCGCATCGGTAAATATGGATATAATGAGCTGCCCGAGGAAAAGACCAATCCGGTTCTGAAGTTCCTGTCCTATTTCTGGGGGCCGATTCCCTGGATGATTGAGGCGGCGGTTATACTGTCGGCGTTTGTGCGTGACTGGACCGACTTCACCATTATCCTGATTCTACTGATTATGAACGCGGTGGTGGGATTCTGGGAGGAATACCAGGCGGGAAATGCGATAGAGGCGCTGAAGAAGAAACTGGCGCTTGAGGCCCGCGTTCTTAGAAGCGGAAAATGGAAGAATATTTCCGCCAGGGAGCTGGTTTGCGGCGACATTATTCGTCTTCGTCTCGGTGACATAATACCGGCCGACGCCAAACTTCTTGAAGGAGACCCTATAGAGGTGGACCAGTCCGCGCTGACCGGAGAGTCGCTGCCGGTCGAACGGAAAAAAGGAGATAACGTTTATTCCGGCTCAATAGTAAACCAGGGCGAAATAGAGGCAATCGTGTATGCGACCGGTGCAGGCACATATTTCGGCAAAACCGCACAAATGGTCGAGGGAGCCAAGGCCACAAGCCATTTCCAGAAAGCGGTCTTGAAGATTGGAGATTACCTCATAATGATTGCTGTTGCACTCGTCGTTTTGATTCTGGTTACAGCTTTGTTCCGTCACGAGAGCTTATTGACAACATTGCGATTTGCTCTTGTGCTGACGGTGGCGGCTATCCCGGTAGCGATGCCGACGGTGCTGTCGGTGACTATGGCGGTGGGCGCCAAGCTTCTGGCCGCCCAAAATGCAATCGTTCGACGACTGGCTTCCATAGAAGAGATGGCAGGTATAGACATTCTATGCTCTGATAAAACAGGAACGCTAACACAAAATAAGCTCACGCCAGGCAAGACCGTCAGCTTTGGCAGTGCCGAAAAAGATGATATTGCACTTTGCGGTGCCCTTGCATCGCGGGCGGAGGACAAGGACCCGATAGATTTGGCCGTTATAAGCGGACTCAAAGACAGTAATGTCCTGGATACGTATAAGATAATTCATTTCCAGCCCTTCGACCCCGTTCACAAGCGGACTGAGGCGGATGTCGAAGATAATAAGGGAAACCATTTTAAAGTCAGCAAGGGAGCCCCGCAGGTGATTTTTGAGCTTGCGTCTAACAAGGGCGATGTTAAAGATGTCCTGGAAAAGACAGTGAATGAGTTTGCCGGCAAAGGATACCGCTCTCTTGGTGTTGCCAGGACCGACAAAAAGGGTCGATGGCAGTATCTTGGAGTTATTCCCCTTTACGACCCGCCGCGCGAGGACTGCAAAGAGACCATTGCCGCGGCCGGGAAAATGGGTGTTAAAGTGAAGATGGTCACCGGCGATCAGGTTGCCATCGCCAGGGAAATAGCCCGGCAGACAGGGCTTGGCACCAATATCCTCGACGCCCGGATGTTCGGTGATACAAAGCACCATGAGGCGGAAAGACTGGCCGAATCCATCGAGAGGGCGGACGGTTTCGCGCAGGTGTTCCCTGAGCATAAATATCATATAGTCGATGTTCTGCAGAAGCGCGGTCACATAGTCGGTATGACCGGCGACGGTGTTAATGATGCACCGGCGCTCAAGAAGGCCGACGCCGGCGTGGCCGTGTCCGGAGCAACCGATGCCGCCAGGGCCGCTGCGGATATGGTATTGCTGTCGCCGGGGCTGTCCGTGATTATTGATGCCATCAGGGAAAGCCGAAAGATTTTCCAGAGAATGAACAGCTACGCAACTTATCGCATCGCCGAGACAATTCGCGTCCTGCTTTTTATGACTCTTAGCATTCTGGTTTTCAGATTTTATCCCGTGACCGCGGTAATGATTGTTCTGCTGGCGCTGCTTAACGACGGCGCCATCCTTTCAATAGCGTATGACAGGGCGCATATCTCAAACGAGCCGGAGGCCTGGAATATGACACGGGTGCTCGGCGTGGCGACGACTTTAGGCATGACAGGCGTAGTAGCCTCGTTTGGTCTTTTCTATCTTGCCGAGAGGATTTTTATGCTCAACCGGGAAACGATTCAGACGCTAATGTACCTGAAGCTTTCCGTCGCAGGACATATGACCATATTTCTTACCCGGACACGCGGGCATTTCTGGCAGGACCGGCCTTCAAATATCCTGCTCGGGGCAGTTGTCGGGACACAACTCGTCGCAACAGTGATTGCCGTTTATGGCCTGTTTATGAATCCTATCGGCTGGGGCTGGGCCTTGATTGTTTGGGGATATGCGTTCGTCTGGTTTCTATTTAATGACTGGATTGAAATCTGGGCGCTTCGAATCTTTGACGTCAAACAGCCGGGCTTTTTATCGAAAAGGTGATTATACACCAGCTTCTACAGCATTGATTAGAGCTGCTGCCTGATATCGGGCGGTTCGGTTTTGGATATCACCGTCATCGACCGGCGTGGTTTTCTTGTCGGGCCGAAGAAGATAAAGGAAATCAGCACAAGCGAAGAGCCCGCGATAAACATAATATGTCGTCTCGGCCACAGGCACCAGCAATTGAGCCACAGCGGCGTCGCCTGGTCGGACTGCGGCTGGTTTGGCTCTTCGGTCAGGGCGATTCTCGCCGCTGAAAGCTTGTCGAATGTCGCGTGAGGATAAACGGTATTCGGCTCGTTTGGCTCGATACCCAGCATCGCGGGCGCAAGCCGGGTCAGCTCGCATGGGTCGCCATCGAGCTTGCCAAGCAGGATATCGTAATCATTGCCTAATGTTTCAAGCTTTTTAAGATGCTCTTCGGCCTGCTGGAGTATGGTTCTGTTGTGGTAATATTTCAGCAGGTCGTTGCACAGGACCGTCACTGACAGCACGGCCGCGCCTATGCTGAAAAATACGGCGAACACAACTGCCCGGGTAATCCTCTCAATATTCATAATTCTGCATTCTTTATTCTGTGTTCTGCATTCCCGGTAAGTAAACGCAGAATGCAGAATGCAGAAATCGGAATTTAGTGGGCATCAGTTTATTTATTGAGCATAAAGCCCGCGTAACGTGCCGCCGGCCCGAGCTCTTCTTCGATTCGCAGAAGCTGATTATATTTACAGATTCTGTCGGTCCTGCAGGCCGAACCCGTCTTGATTTGACCCACCCCCGACGCCACCGCCAAATCGGCGATTGTCGAATCCTCCGTCTCGCCGCTTCGATGACTAATGACCGCTGTCCAGCCGGCGCGTTTAGCCATATTGATGGCCTCGAAGGTCTCCGTCAGCGTGCCTATCTGGTTGAGCTTAATCAGTATCGAATTGGCGCTGTTCAGCTCGATGCCTTTGGCTAAGCGTTCGGTATTGGTAACGAATAAATCGTCGCCGACGAGCTGAATTTTATCGCCTAATTTTTCAGTCAGTTTTTCCCAGCCGGCCCAGTCGTCTTCTGCTAATCCATCCTCGATTGAAATGATGGGGTATTTATCCGCCCATTTTGCCCAGTGCTCAATCATAACGTCGCTTGAGACCTTGTTTTTCGGGTTCGATTTGAAGAAGCTGTATTTGCCCGTCTTGTTGTCGAACATCTCGCTGGCGGCCGGGTCAAGGGCAATTGCGATGTCCTTGCCGGGCTTGTAGCCGGCCTTTTTTATCGCGTCCATTACCACTTCAAGCGCCTCTTCGTTTGTCTTCAGCGACGGCGCAAAGCCGCCCTCGTCGCCGACGCTTGTGTTATACCTCTTTTCCTTGAGCACCTTTTTCAGCGTATGAAACGTCTCGGCCCCCATTCGAAGCGCCTCTTTGAAACTCGGCGCCCCGACGGGCATAATCATAAATTCCTGGAAGTCGACGTTATTGTCCGCGTGCTTGCCCCCGTTGAGAATATTCATCATCGGCACCGGTATTATGTTCGCGTTGCAGCCGCCCAAATACTGATACAGCGGCAGGCCGCACGAAGCCGCCGCCGCCTTCGCCGCCGCCAATGATACGCCTAATATCGCGTTTGCGCCGAACTTGCCCTTATTGGGCGTCCCGTCTAATTTTATCATTAACCGGTCGAGGTCTTCCTGCGTCGTCGCGTCCATACCGATGACTTTCGGCGCGATTTTTTCGTTTACGTTTTTCACCGCCCCAGCCGTGCCCTTGCCCATATATCGCTTGTCTTTGGTATCGCGCAGCTCCACCGCCTCGTGTGCCCCCGTGCTTGCCCCCGACGGCACCGCCGCCCGCCCGAACGACCCGTCTTCCAAAAGAACGTCAACCTCAACTGTTGGGTTTCCCCTGCTGTCCAATATCTCTCTTGCCCTTACTCCGATAATCGTTGACATTATTACTTCCTTTCTAATTCACATAATTGCTTGTTTTTCGACTGCTCGTAAAACTCAATAGCGTATCTTTTCCTCCTAATTCCGTCAAGTAAATCGTTCCCGGCGTCGCAGAAAAACAAGTGCAAGACCCTTGCATTAAAGGTAAAATTAAGACAAAAGGAATAATAAAAATGACTCGCGAACAGCTCAAAAAAGGCATTTTGCCCCTGCTCGAACGTTACGGCGTTCGCAGGGCGTCGCTTTTTGGTTCGGTCGTCAGAGGCGAAGATACACCTGACAGCGATATAGATATACTCGTTGAGCTGCCGGATACTGCCTCTCTTCTCGAATTGGCGGGGCTTAAAATTGACCTCGAAGAAGCGCTTAACAAGAAAGTCGATGTCCTTACTTATGACTCCCTGCATCCTTTGCTCAGAGACCGGATTCTTAAGGAGCAGGAACAAATTTTATGACGAAGGACCCAGCTATTTTTCTTGAGCATATCATTGAGTGCATAGACCTTATCGCCGAATATACGAAAGGGAAAACCAAAGAGGAATTTTTTGCGTCAAAGGGTTTACAGGATTCCGTGATAAGAAGAATCGAAATAATGGGCGAGGCCGTCAAAAACATCCCTCAGAACATTCGCAAAGCACATCCGCAGGTTCCCTGGAAGAAAATTGCCGCAATGAGAGACATTATCGCACACGAATACTGGGGAATTGACCTGAAACTGACCTGGAAAGTCGCCACCGAACGTGTGCCTCCTTTGAAGAACGAAATCCTGAAAGCAAAAGATACCTTGGGAAAAACGCTGTTTTGAACGATTGCATCAGAAAGGGTATCGAGGAAAGTTTTTTCGTTTCGTTTTATCAGGCAATCGCTATCCGCGATATGCCTTAAACTTGATGATAAATCCTGATTTGTCTTGCGGCCTTTATTTTTCCCGCCCCGGTTTAATTCGTAATTTGCTCACTGCCCCATCTCAATTTATAAAAATTTTCCGTGCTGATAAACTGCAAGCGGCCGTCATTTAACAATATATTGCATCCTTTACCCTCATGATGTTTGGTGCTCAATAATTCGGCGCCGCCATTCTGATTCCAACCAGTTTCGCACTCGAACAGCAACACAACAGAAGGGGCTATTTTTCGCTGGAGCATCATATCATCTATTTCTTTTTGAAACAGTTTCTCGCGTGTCTTGCCGTCTATTTTCTCTTTCATATTAAGCGGGTCAGGCCCATAAGCGTCCCAATAATTACTTCGATTCTCAAATCTCGACATTGGAACTGCATTTGGATTAATTGCATAATGACATCCATCAGTCCCGGATGCAGGGCAAACAAAATCGTCTTTTTTCGCCTCTCCATATTTTATGAGCAAATCGCACCACCGATTCGGGTCCGGATACCAATGATGGTTGGCCTCGGCATAATGACGCAGCGCTTCTCCCAATTTTTCCATTCTTCGTGCGCATCGCATCTTCTTTTCTGTAATTTTTATGACGCTGTCTGCTGAATGCTTTATATCCGAAACAGAAGGCAGTAAAAAAACCAGCGAAACTCCAAAAAAGAACGAATTTAAGAGTAAATCACGGTTGGCTTCCCTGATTACTTTTGAAAAATCATTTCCGAAAGCTATTCGAATGAAAAATATGAGGCTCAAAATTGTGATTATTATAGTTAAAATTAAGATTATACCCAGGACAACAGAAGCTGTATCTGTTATACGCGATAAGGATATTAGATAGTCAAAATCCTGTTCGTTAATATATCTTGTCCAGTCATTCTTTGCATACCAGATAATGCCTGAACATAGAAAACTGCAAATCGCCAAAATCCTCAGGGGCCATGCGCTGAGTCGGCTCGAATCGCTTACCCGGTAAATAACCGATGCAAACCAGGTGTTTTCAATTTCATTGTATGGCTTTTCGTTGTTCATAGTTTTTCTATTTGATTTCAAATAAGGGCGACGATTATTTTGTTTCGCTGCCCTTATTTTTTCCCGACCCAGTTAAATTTATCATAGGACTATATATACCTCTACCCATTGTCAAGACAAAAAACAGGCGTATTTAAGATGGATTCACCTCCGAGTCGCTAGGTATCAGGCCTGCTACAACCTCGCCATAAAAACAGCCGCAAGGACGATAAGACACTGTTGCAGATAATCAGTGAGACCGATGATAAAATCGACCCTGCTTTTGCACGATTACCGCCTTTGATGTTAGACCGGCTCGGCCCTGATTATATAACTAAAGAAGAACTGTCCTAAAGGGATTACGTTCTGCCTTGCTATCGTTAAAATATAGACAAATTCCGCCTGCTGTTTGTAAGGCCTTATGGGGGCGGCATTTATGAGCGAAAAAATTTTTAAAAAAAAGGCCGATTTGTGAATCGGCCTTGTTAAGCGGTTTGATTTTTTATGAAGTCAATAGATTTGGACTTCTTCGGTTTGGGAGTAGCTGCCGAAGGCAAGGGTGAAGTCAACTACGCCGGAATGAGCCGAGATAGTTGTTTTTTTGATAATGATGGTGAATTTGCATTTGGCAAAGTCGAAATCGGTGTTGAGAATGACCCCGTCAGGTGCTGTATATTTGCTTTTGAATCGTTCGGCATTGACGGCAAGGAGCTGCTCGCCCGGGATGATAAACGATTGAGCGCCCCAGGTAATCGTTACGCCGTCAGTAACGGTTGAGTCGTCGCTGACGGTAAAGTATCCTTTTACCGAAAGCCCGTCACACAATGGTTTGGATGAGTCCTTTGTTTTGGCTTTTTGAACCGAAAGGGTGTCGGTGTATCCGCTCAGAAGCTTTACGGGGATTGATTTTTTGCCGTTGACGACAGTTTCATCAGCGATACCGAGGCCGACATAATCGCCCGCGTCGAGCAGGACATAGAACGAACAGCTAAGGCCTTTGAGGTTTATATTTTTGGCCTTGAGATAGAATTTGTTTTTAACGACGTTAAACACCAGCGAATTGATTGCGCCCGGCTGGCCGGATAGAATCCTGGTCTTGTAGCCATAGCCGGTTTTTAAGGCGCTAAAGGTTGCGAAGTCGATTGTCTGCTCATACACGAGATAATCATCATCAGCGGAATATATCTGAATAATTACGTCGTCGGCCGAGGCGAGCTGCCCGGCGGTTATGCCGAAACTGCCTGAGCATATTATTGAATCGAGTCCGGCTTGTTTGCCGGCCTTGACTGCGGCCTTTTCAATTGTAATCGTGTGGGTATTACTGTCATTTATGATTAATAAAAGAGAGGAGGATTTCCCGTTAAAGGTTGCCGTAACCATGCACTGCTTATAAACGTCAACGTCGTTGGCTGTCAGCAGGCCGGTATCATCGACGACGGCATAATTTGAATCGACGCTCCACTGGGCCTGGCTGACGGTAATATCCTGTGCAGAGCCGTCTTCATAATAAGCAATGCAGGCAAGCTGAGTCGTTGATTGCTCCTCAATGGTTTCGGGGCCCGTTACTTCGATTGACTGAAGCATCGGGTCACATAGCCCGTATTCCGAAAGGTCCGACTGAATCAAATCAGGCGGCTCGCCCAGGCCCTCAGAAATGCCTGTTATGCCGTATTCCGCGTCGATTGAAAGCCAGGATAATCTGATTTGGCCTTCGTAGAACAGTTCAATCTGGAAGGTGTTGCTGTTGCTCCTGCCGTATTCGGTGACGTCGTTCCAGGTAACAGCAATTCTGTCGGCAAGCTGCAGGATTTCAACGTTGCCTGAATCGGAAGGGTCGAGGTCTCTGAAAAGTCCGGCTATGCGTTTGAGGCCGAAATGACCCGTTAAACTCTCGCTGTATTCATCATCTGCTGAGCCGAAGGTGATGTAGCCGTTGCTGCCGACGTAGATACTGTCGTAACTTTCCCCGTACAGCATCACAGAGTCACTGGAGAGGGGCACAACAGCGGATTCGTCATCGTCGAGATTGAGCCGCGTGCCTTCTGAAGTATCAACGGGTAGCGTTGTTATGTCATTGACGCAGGCCGAATACCGTGAGTCGGATTCGTCGGGTGTAAGCAGAAGCGATGTGTTTGCCAGGTCGAACCGGCTGGTAGAAACGCTGAATTGTTCGGTGAAGTAATCGACCGGCTCATCGGTGATTGTGAAGTTGACGTCGCTGTCGTCGGAGTTTACGCCGTCGTCAATCCGGATTTTGTAATCCGAACCTACCGGTATTGTTCCCGGTATGTGCCAGGAATAACTGCCTGCGTTAGTGGTATCGTTTGCCAGTTGTGAGTAAACAGCGCCAGCTTTGAGCAGGTATATATCTATGGTTTCGCCGCAGCCGATTGATATCCATTGTATTGTCCAGTCGAAACCCTGAACCCACGTTGCCTGGGTGTTTGGGGCGGTCACTTCGAGGGTCGGTTCCGCGGTAAGGGCGTTGTAGGCGTTAAGCCGTCGGCCCGTAATAGTTTTGTTCGCTAATGATCCAATCGGGTCGCCGGTCCAGATAAGCCGGCTCTTCAGCTCGTTTAAACTCATCGTGGGATTATTCGCAAGCAGCAGGGCGGCCACGCCCGAAACGTGAGGTGTCGCCATTGACGTGCCGTTGTACCATTCATATTCGCCGCCGAGCACTGTGCTGAGGATGCTTGCGCCCGGTGCGCCGAGGTGGACAGTGGTGCTGCCGTAGTTTGAGAAGCTCGCCAGCGAGTCGCTGTGAGTTGTCGCTGCGACGGCGATTACGTTGCTGATATTATAGCAGGATGGGTAATGCGGGATTGAGTCCGTATTTACGCCGTCGTTGCCTGCGGCTGCCACAAAGAGAACGCCGTTATTTTTGGCGTTGGTGATAGCGGCGGCAAGCGTCGAGGAATAGCCGCCTCCGCCCCAGCTATTGCTTAAAATTTGCGCCCCGTTTGTAACCGCGTAATTTATAGCGCTTATCGCGTCGGCTGTGGTGCCTGAGCCGTCCTCATCGAGAAACCTGCAGGCCATAATTTTGCAATGCCAGTTTACGCCGGTTACTCCGACTCCGTTATTGCTGGAAGCGCCGATTGTTCCGGCGCAATGGGTTCCGTGGCTGTGCTCGTCCATAGCGTCGCCGTCGTTTTCCACGAAGTCATAGCCGTGAATGTCGTCTATGTAGCCGTTGCCGTCGTCGTCTATTCCGTTGCCGGCTGTTTCGCCGGAATTGGTCCAGATATTGGCGGCCAGGTCAGGATGAGTGTAATCTATGCCGGTATCTATGACCGCTACAAGCACGTCATCTGAGCCGGTAGTTATGTCCCAGGCGGAGACGGCGTCAATATCGGCGTTTGCGGCGCCTCCCGTCTGGCCGGTGTTTCTCAAGCCCCACAAATATGAAAACAAGGGGTCATTCGGCACAGCCAATATCCGAACCCGGTAGTTTGGTTCCACACGAATACCCGCCCGGCGTGATTCGGCTATGGCCTGTTCGACGTTTTTGCCTTTCGGCAGCTTGACCCGAATCACCTGCTTTTTGGCAATAGCGTTTTGGCGGTGAGAACGTTTGTGAGGGCTATCCGGGAATCGGATTCGCTGCCTGACGGTCCCGCCTAAAATGGCCGCTGCCTGTTCGGCGGTTTTTGCATCCTCGTCGTCCAGTGTTATGAGAACTTCATCGGCTACGTAATCGGCCTGTGCCTGGGCGGATTGCGTAAAACTTGCGATATCATCCGCTGCGACTGATGCGGGTGGATAAATCAGACCCAAAACACAAGACCCGAGACATAAGACAACCGTTGCGAAAAACCGGGTCATATTGATGCAAGATGAGCGAAAGGTGTTTTTGGATTTCGTTTCAATTGTCATAATAATCTCCTCTCAAATCAAAAGACAGCGGATTTCCCTCTTCTTAATAAAGTGTAAAAAATGGAGTGTCCGCGGCCAAAAAATACGTGGAATTTAAGGAAAATTACGGGGAATCAGGAAAATAATTGCTTTTAGAGGTCGATTTTATAGGACGATGGGCTGTAGTTTATGTCAACATTGCATTGGCAATCCGGGCGACAATGCTGCCTGCTTTTTTGTCGGCGAGGGGGCGAATGAGCGAAAGCAGGTCCGAGCTTGTCTGGGTAAGGCGTAACTTATCTTCGAACAGGCCGCGTATCGTTTCAACAATCGGGTCTATTGAGCGAAAATAAGGCATAAACTCAGGCACTAATTGCCTGTCTGCCAAAATATTGACTAAAGAAAGGTATTTCGTGGCAATCAGCCATCGGCCAAGCAGGCGCCACATAGCGGGGCTGGTTTTATACATAATAACCATCGGGCAGCCCGCCGAAGCGACCTGCAGGGTCGCACTGCCGCTTGCAACAAGGGCAAAGTCGCAGTCGCGTGCGGTCTGGTAAACGGCGTCGATTACGTAATTAGTCCTGAAGCCCATAAGGCGGGTAGAATCAAGCGCACCTCTTGTTGATGTATCAACGGCCACGGTTGTAAAAGTTACATTATGGTATTTTTTTCTCAGGGCAATCGCGATTTGCTGCATAGGCCGCCAGAGCGTCCCGACCTCGGCTGACCTTGAGCCGGGTATTATGGCAATTCGTGCGTTTGCGGCCTCGAAGCCGTTGTAATCTCTTTTGGCCGAAGATAGTTCCGTCGTTGCGAGTTCGTCGAAAAGAGGATTGCCTACAAATTCGGCGGGAACGCCCCGGCTCGTGAACCATTCCAGCTCGAAGGGCAGGATGCAGCAAAGTTTGTCGCAGTATTTTTTCAGTTTATTGATGCGCCAGGGCGCCCAGGCCCAAAGCTGAGGGGCGATGTAAAAGAGCGTCTTTATGCCGAGTTTTTTCGCGGCTTTGGCGACGTGAAAATTGAAAGCGGGTGAATCACAGACGATAACGAGGTCAACCTTGTTGGCAGCCAGATACGCGGCGGTTTGTCTGAGCAGCCGGTAATAATAAAAAACGTGGCCAAAGGCGTTATACGCCATCACCGCCCGGCTGATGGTCTCCTGGCCTTCGTTAATCAGGGCGCAGCCGGCTTCCGCCATTTTCGGGCCGCCCAGGCCCGCGAATTCGACGGACGAGCGAAACGCTTTTATCAAACCGGCGCAGTGAGCATCCGCGCTTGGCTCGAGGGCGCTTAAAAAAATTACTTTTTTCAGGTCCTGACCGGACATAGGTTGCCTGCCGATGATTTTTACGACGGCTGTGGAATAAAGACGTCAAACTGCGGGCCGAACTGCCGCAGATAATAAAGCGAATAGGCCCGTTTGAAAACAAACAGGGGCAGCAAGATTACCGTCCCGATGTATGGCAGGGCGAAAAGAACAACGGTGCAGCAGCAGCAGCAACAGGCAACCAGACAGACAAGCGAGGCGATGATGCCGATGGCCATTGAAATTATGAATTGAAAGAGAATATAGAGCGCCATACGCGCCTTGTTGCAGCTCATTAGCGAAAGAAATATTTTGCAACCGGCTAGTGTGCTTGCGGTATGTAAAGCCATAATCGGGACGACAAAATCATCGACGAATTTTATAACCAGGCCGACAATGATAGAGATAATAACAATAAGACAAACCGCACCGATGATACCCATCACGCCCGCTGCGATTAGCTCGGCTTTAGCAATTATGATAATAGCCACCACCAGAATAGCGATGGGTAGCGCCAAGCACAACAGAGAAATAAGCACGAACACGATTTTGAAAAGAAAAAGTGAGTTGCCATGGCGGGAGTAGTTCTTCCAGGGGACGACAACCTCGGCTTTATTGCCTGCGATGCAATGGACGAACATAAACAGTCCCCGGCTTCTGAGCCAGCATAAAACAAGAGCGATTATAAAAGATAACAGCACTAATATCGCCGCGCCGGCGATAACCAGGAGCAGATAAGGGGCTATTGCTTCTTTAACAGCGGTCAAATCGGTCTTACCGGAATCCCAGCGATGTTCTCCGCCGGGGAATTGAAAATTGAATCCCTGCCCGCCGCTGCCCCGGCCCAGGTGCGCCAGCCAGGCGCAAAAGCCGATAATGAACCACTTTGACAAATCGAAAGGCCGAAAGAGCATTGTCCGGACTCGCTCAATGGCCGGCTCAATCGGGTCTATTACGCTAACTCTTTCCGGGCGCATCGCATCCATAAAGACCTCCGGCATTTTTATACAATCGCAATCAGCTTTCCTCAGCCGGCGCATTTGCACCTGCGGCCGCCTGATGTTTTAACCGGCGAAGCTCCCGCAGGACAGGCCAGTCGCCAAGCCCGAGGATACACAGCATAATTATATTAAGAATCGGAATCAAAGTCAGCAGCCCGAGGACCCAGTTGTAACCGGCCTTTGAAAAAATCCTGCAGTAAAGCCAGGTGACCGCGATGGTTACGAACAAGCAAATCAGCAGCGCAAAAACCACAAACCCGATTACGATTACCGGCGCCGCCGTGCCCCAGTTTTGTATATCGACACAAGCCATATCGTCCCCTTTCAAGTAATAGGTTCGGCGGACAGTGTATCCTTTTGACCGGCGTTTGAAAAGGGCAAACTTTTTCTGTAATCGTTATGTTTGATTTTGCTTCTTGAATGTTGTATTATAATAGTATTAATTTGTAGAGACAGGAGGTTTGACGATGAAAAACTTATTTGTCGTTACATTTGTAGCTTTGGCGGTCCTTGGCGCAACAGACGCAGAAGCCGACGTTAATGTTATAGGAAGCTGGGCAATCGGCCTTAATCACACAAAAGAATCGGGCGTCAACCGGGCTTTGATATTTATCGCTCACGGCGAGCACGCCAATGATATGAACCTTGCCTCAGTAACTTACGGCGTGCAGCAGATGACCAAAGTAATGGAACGGAATTACTTTGCCAGTCAGGGCCGGGCATACGCCGCCGCGTTTATCCTGAAAGAATCCGGCATAGTCGCTGCGACAAACAACACTTTTGTTCCCACCTGGGCAACGGATATGTCCTCAAACCCGCCCGGATACGCCAGTATCTTCCTTACCAACGTCAACCAGGCCGGTTCGACAGGAGCAACTTCCAGCAGCGGAGCGACGACCAATACTGTTACGTCTTCGGCGATTGTTAATAACAGCGGAGATATGGTTTTAGTCGCAGCCACCTGCGGCCAGTCAGGGTCGTATGTATTAAATAACGGCTTTACCGAGGGAACTGACCAGCAAATAGGCGGCACCGTAACAGGCGTTACCGGTCATAAATATGCCACCGGCGCATCTGAGACGCCAAGCGCGACATGGTCGGGCAGCAGTGACATAAACCGCCAAATGATTATGGGATTTGTGGTCAAGGCCTTCGCTCCCATTACCCGGACGCTTACGGTTTCATCTTCCGCCGGCGGGACCGTAACGCAGCCCGGCATCGGGGCTTTTGTCTATCCCGACGGCAATATCGTTAATCTCGTCGCGTCAGCTGATGTTAATTACCACTTCCTCAACTGGACCGGCACCGCGGTAACAGCAGGCAAAGTCGCCAATCCCTATTTAGCCGCAACCACCGTCGCTATGGACGCCAACTACACGGTTGCCGCCAACTTCGCCGAAAATACCGTAGGCCCCAAAGAAATCAGCGGCATAATAACCGCAGGCAGCTTGAACCTGGCTGATGTGAACCTCGTCGGCCTGGGGGTCGTCACTGATATAAACGGCTTTTATACCGCCATAGTTGACTATAACTGGAGTGGAACGGTTACGCCCGTCAAACCCGGCTACACCTTCGACCCCAACAGTATTACATACATTAACGTCATCTATGAACAGTTAGGCCAGAACTACAGGGCCTTTCCGATAGAGGATTTCAACGACAATCGCAGAGGCAGCATGTGGCGAGTCGATTCCTGATTTTTTTATTTTCTATTTGCTGTTTTCTTTACAAATCGGAAATCGTGCCTTCTTTTCAGAAAAGCGGCCAGGCGAAAGCCGAGTCCTTTCAGCCCTCGCCCGGCCCAAAAATATCAACCGGCCTCGAAAGCCCCCAGGTTTATCCCTTCACACTCGCTCAGGGCTGGCCCGGGGATTTTACTGCCGATTGCTGTCAATGCTGCCAGGCCCGACAGCCGGGACGGTGATTGCCGTGGATGCAGCCCGGGCCACAGGCCCACGGTATGGTTTCAAGCACGTCGATAACGTCGAGAATCGGCTGATAAACAAGCGCCTGGGTGTCGCATTTTATAATCCAGTCGCTGAAGTCGGGGTGGCCGACTGTGGCGCAGCCGTTGCACTTCCTGAGGATGTCGTTTTCGAGCTTTCTTATGGCGTCGCGGAAACGCTCTCTTTCAATTTTTTCGATTACGGCGTTGAGCTTATTAGTCAGCGCCTTTTTGTTGTGCCTGTTTCTGAAATCACGTCTGTCCATTGCGTTGACGGTCTGAATTATCTGCTGGGTCATTTCTATCGCCCAGGTCTGCTGGGAAACCACCGAAACGGTTATGCTGTCAGCCGCGCTATCTACGAAACCGTCATTTACGACAAGCGTCAGGACGAACAACCCCGGTTTATCGGCAGTAAAAGTCGGGCTGACGGACGTCGAACTCGACAAAGAAGCTGTGCTTCCGGGGGGTTTTGAGGTAAAGGCCCATTTGTAAGTGAGCGTATCGCCGTCAGGGTCGCTGCTTGAGGAGCCGTCAAGCGTTACCTGACTTCCAGCGATGGTTGACTGGTCGTCGCCCGCGTCGGCGCTTGGTGCAACATTTATGGTGCTTATGGTTACCGTATCGGGAGCACTAATCAACCAGCCGTCGCTTACTGTTAAACTGACAACGTAAGTCCCCGGAACGTCCGCTGTGAAAGAAGAGCAGGCGGCGTCTGCATTGTTAAGAACCGCGGAACTTGTCGCGGGAAGTGCCGTGAAGGCCCAGTTGTAAGTCAGGGAATCGCCGTCGGGGTCCCAGCTCGACAAACCGTTCAAATCGACAACGTCGCCGATGTAAACCGACTGGTCGTCGCCCGCGGCCGCAATCGGCGCCACGTTTATGGTGCTTATTGTAACCGTGTCGGGCGGACTATCCTGAAGGCCGTCGTTGACAATCAAGCTTAAAACGTAGGTGCCCGGCTGGTCGGCGGTAAAGGTCGGATGGACGGAATTGGAGTCGTTGAAATCCGCGGCGCTTCCTTCCGGCTTAACGGTGAATACCCAAAGATACGTTAATTCATCGCCGTCCGGGTCGGAGCTGGCGCTGCCGTCGAGCGTAACGAGGTCGCCGACGTAAACGGACTGGTCGTCGCCCGCATGTGCAACAGGAGCGAGGTTAATAGTACTTATTACAACCGTGTCGGGGGCGCTGTCAATGAAACCGTCGTTAACAATAAGGCGGACAATATAAGCGCCCGCGACGTCGGCTACGAAAGTCGAGCTAACGGAATTGGGAGCGTCGAGGACGGCTGCGCTTTCCGGCGGAACGGATTCAAGGACCCAGTTATACGTGAGCAGGTCGCCGTCGGAGTCGGTGCTGGCGGAAGCGTCGAGAGAAACAGTATCGCCGGGGCGAACCGTCTGGTCGGCACCGGCGTTTGCGACCGGGGCGACGTTTATGGTGCTTATTTTGACGGCGTCATATGTGCTGTCCTCGTTACCGTCGTTGACGATTAATGTAACGGTGTAAGTGCCGCGAAGGTCAGGAACAAAATACGGGTTGAGCGAATTTGGATCAACGAGAACCGCTTCGCTGCCCGCCGGCTTCTGGCTGAAGGCCCATCTGAAGGTTAAAAGGTCGCCGTCGGGGTCTGTGCTGGCGGAACCGTCAAGGACGACGGTTTGGCCGATATGGGATGACTGGTCTGGACCGGCGTTGGCAATCGGCGGCTGATTAAGAATGACGGTCGAGACAATGGCGTTTGTCGTGAGCTGCTGTGGAACGCTCGGAAAGTAAATTGTGGCGTAGTTGACTATCTCTGTTTTGTGAACGGCGTCGGAATTGACGTTCACGCTGAATTCGGCATAGCCGCCCTGGTTGGGGTCAACCCGGCCGACGAACCAGGTAATGGTCCGTGTCGCGGGATTGTATGAGCCGGGGCCCGCCAAAACCTGCCCGGTATTCACGTCGAGGACCGGACCAATCTGGAGTGTGGCGTCGTTAACGTCCTCATCAAGCGTATCGGTGAAATAAACCCCAAAGGCAATGCCCGCGCCGACGTTTTCAAATTCGACCCTGTAATCGAGCTGCTGCCCGGGCAGGACGGGGCCTTGCGGCCCGTATTTTTTGTTCGGGTCAAAGGCCGCGGATATCAACTGGCGAAGGTATTCAATCGCTCTTTTGGTGTTCATCCATAAGTCATCGGGACGCCAGGGCAGATGAATCTTTGTTGCTTTATTTCGCCTGAATATATTCCTCCACCAGGGTGGCTCTGTAGAAGTTTCCGACGGCGGATTTTCCGGGGGAGGAGCACAGTTATTCTGCTCTTCTTTCATATGCAGCAATAGCGCGTCGGCAATGGCGTTTTCAGGCATATCTGTCCTGATGCGAGGGTGCTCTTTTTGGGACTCATAGTCCATAATATAGGCGCCAAGCTCTACAGGCGAGATATTGACGAAATTATCCAGCATGGCCTGAGTGATATATTCATAGTAACCGGCTTCGTCACGGAATCTCCCGATAATATCCTTGGCGTTCCATTTGACAATTATCAGGGCGCTGGCGTCTTTGGAAAATGAGTCGTAGGTATCCTGGCTGATATAGTCGTTTTCGCGCAGCCACGTAAGGAACACTTTTTCTCCTATCGCAGCGCCGAGAGAGACGATGAGGTCGCTGTTTATTGACATTATGTAGCATTGCACGAGGGCTTCAAGATTATTAACGTTGCCGCCCTGGCCTCCCATTGAAATGTAAATCGTGGGATTTACCGTAAACTGCAGCAGCGACGAGAAGAAATTGTCATCAGAAGTATAGGTGAGGTTCGGCTCGATAATTTGCCCCTGACTATCGAGCGCAAGGGCCGCTGAATTGATGTCGAATACCACGTTGCCGTCGCGAGAAAAGACGTATCTGGCTTTGACTCCGATGTCGTTTGTCTCAATTACGGTGGTCTCAAGCGACACCCCCGGCTGGTATTGTTGCTCATAACTTTCCACTAAGGCGTAAGTATTCAATGACGAAAGGTCGGGCAGGCCCCAGTTGACGACCCCGGTAGCGGTCACACGGCCTTTCGTCTTGGCGCCGATTGTTCCAACCCTCCACGAAATCTCAGGTGAACCATCGTAAGAGCCGACGGCCGTGTAATATCCGTCCGCCGAATAAGAATCAACCTGGATGTCTTTAGGCAGTTTAGCCGTAACCAAAACGTTCTCGGCGGGCCTGGTGCCCTCGTTTGAGTATTCAAGAACGTATGTGACGATTTCACCCGGACTTATGCTGGAAGGCACTATGACTTTTACATCCAGAAGCGATTGCGGCTCCAAACCGAGGTCAACCCTTTCAATGGAAACGCTCAGGCGCGTCGGGGTTGAATTTTCATTGACAGTCGCGTCAAGAACGCCCAGCAGTGGATTGCTGCAGCTTCCCCTCAGTATCGAAACGCCGGTCGATTCGAGGGTTTTGTAAGCAACTGCCAATCCCTGGCCGGCGCTGGAAATGTAAGACAGGTTTGAAAAACCATCGCCATAATACGGGCTGCCGACTGAGGCGATACTGACCTGTGTCAGGACTATGCCAAGAGGGCCGCTGTATGAGCCGTAACAGTTGGCGTCAAAAGAACCCTGCAGAACGTCCAGTGAAGTCGCCGGATAAGTGGTTACCTGCGTGGAGCTTAAAGCGCCCGACAGCTCGATAGACGAGGCGACCGCCTGGTTTTTCAACCTGTTTAACATCCATTCCGAATCAAAGACCAAAACGGCGTTGGGGTCGATGGATGACTCGATGAAGCTCCCCTGGGCAATGCCTGATATATCACCTGAGAGAACGCCTTTCAGATGGATGACCGTCTGGTCGGGCAACTGGACGCGATTGGCTACCGCCCGCAATGAACCGGCGTAGTCAATACCGTCGAGGTTAACCTGCCAGTTTGCCTTTGCGAAGCCCTGGCCCGCAAATGAGCCGGTTTCCACGGTAACGACATTCAGGTCGCTGAAGGATATTATGCTGTTAAAATCGCCCGAAACCTGCAACCCCGTCAAATTGACGGAAAGAACACGTATCGTTTCGGACAACGTATCTTGGCTTGTAAAGGTTGCCGAGGCCTGTAAGACAGAGGCGGGAGAATCCTGCGAAGGCCCCGATAAAACGGCGGAACCGTCCTGTCCGGCAGCATCGGTACCCAAACCCGAACCTCCTTTGGATTCGACTGTTCCTGTAAAAGAGGAAGATGAATAATAGACGGCGACCCTTCCTCCCCCGCCGCCGCCGTGCACACCGTAACCGCCGTTGGCGCTGATGGAGCCGGCGCCTGCCAATTGATTGGCTGTGATATAAATGCTTCCGCCGCTGCCGCCGCCGCCGTAAATGCGAATACTTGATATAATGGCATCTTTGCCATTCTCACCGCCGGAATTTACAGCGCCGTTGACCGTTAAACTATCAACGTCCAGCCGGATGGCGCCGCCGCCTGCGCCGCTAAGTATGAATGAGGCGCTGGTGTCTCCGCCTCCGCTGCCTAAATCAGTCGGGAAAAGGGGTGAGCCATAGGGCATGCCGCCCGTGTCATTTTTAGAGCCGCCCCTGCCGCCATAGCCGCCGCCGGTGCCGTGGCCGTTATAGATACCGCCGACCCCCGGACCAAGCTCACCCGGGAAACCGGTCCCTAAGGCCGATATGGCGCAGCAGGGGTCAATCGTAACTGAGCCGGCCTGCAATGTAACCGAGCCATTGAATACGAGCGTTGAATTTTCCGTCAGTGAAATATTGTTATAAGAGTAAGTTCCGCTGCCCCATTTGAGCGTAGCGCCATCGGCGAGTGTTACGTTTTCGGATGGAAGGGTGAGATTTTGAGGGCCGGCCGTTGCGAGAGTAGAATTGCGAATATTGATTATTGAGCCAACGTCAAGATTGCTATTACCGAGCAGCTCAACCGTTGAATTGCCGTCGATATTGAGCGTTTCCACGACGGCCAGAGTAGTATCGCCGGTAATAGTAAATGTTGAATTTGCGTCGAGCGCCAATTCATCGGCGGATAACGATATTGAGCCGCCGACCGTGGTATTAGACGCATTGATGACAATACGCTGGCAGGAAATAGGGCCGTCTGACTGCTCGAACCTGAACGAATGGCCGGTATATAACACACTATTAGCCGAGTCAATCAGCACGACCGTGCCGTCCTGGCCATAATCAGCGGTGGTTATGCCGGTACCGCCTTTTGCCTGGGCGGTTCCGGTGAAGGATGAGGTTTCGTAATATACGGCGATTCTGCCGCCCGCGCCGCCGCCGAACCTGCCATATCCGCCATTTGCCGTGAAACAGCCGGCGCCGCTAAACAGGTCGCTGGTGATATAGATACTTCCGCCGCTGCCGCCGCCGCCATAAAAACTTGAAGCGTTATTTCCGTCTGCCCCGTCGGCAGTGATTAAGCCGTTAAGGATAAGATTATTGACATCGATTCTAATAGCTCCTCCGCCGGCTCCGCTAATGTTGATTGCAGCATTACTGTTGCCTCCTCCGCTGCCCATATCGACGGGCGCAAGTGCGGAACCATAAATGACGCCCCCTGAGTTATTCCTGGAGCCGCCTGTGCCGCCGTAGCCGCCGCCTGTGCCGTGGCCCGAATGCAAGCCACCGACGCCGGGGCCCTGCTCGCCGGGATAGCCGGTTCCTTTTGCCGAGACGGATGCGCCGGCGTCAATTGTCAAATTTTGCGCGTTCAACGTTATACTACCTGTGAAAGTCAGCACGGCGCCACTAGTTACAACGACGCTGTTGTAATCATGCGTGCCCGCTGTCCAAACGGTGTTGCTGTCGATGATGATGTCCGAGGCGGAGACCGTCCCCGCGAAGACAAGACAAAGCATCATCAGGGCGAGAAAAACAGGGAATCTTCTTGAAGTGTTCATAGTAATTCTCCTCTCAAAGCAGGGTTAAATGATGCAGTTCCCACATACATAACCATTCTCTCCTCACCTGCGCCGGCCTTTAGACATCCAATGCCCCCATACAGCCGGCGGGTAAAAACTCCTGCCATTCCTTTAATCGGAACGAGTATATGCAGGCCGGGCGTAAAAGTCAAGAAAAATCCGACTCCGACGGTTTTTTTTCGGAATTTTACACGAGGCGATAATGATGCTAATATAGCCCTGCTTGAATGGCCGATGATGAATACAATGGCACAGAGGAAGAAAAGAGTTTACCGGCTTATCTATTTTTTACCACTTTTAGTGGTGTGTTTTTTCGTCATTCTCGGCTTCTTCTTTGAACGCACGTTTGTCAGGGCCGCGACATTGAAGCCCATCGTCATAGGTGCCGACAACGTAACAGCAAAGCTTTACCGCCTCGACGCCGGCGCTTCCGGCCTCGGGCCGGAATCAGAACAGGCAACGGCGGGGGCAGATACATCCAGAACAGAAATCCGGCACACTGATCGCAGACAGGCGGCGGGCAAGTATTTGCTTGTGCTAAATGAGGTTGATGGCCGACGGGTCGAGGGCTATTTCATCCACATGGGTAAAAAAAAGATGGGCTATGCGAATTTCTCCAAATCATTTTATAGGCCCCTGGTCGGCTGCCTAGCAATAGTAAACAGGGACGTCCTCAACGAATGTAAACCTGTCGACGAGTTAAAAGCCGACTTTCAAAACATCCCTCAGGGCGTGATGATAACGCCTAAGGGGCCGGCTGAAATGGCCTATACGCTCGACGACGACGTTGAAAAGCTCTACAGGAAACGGTTGATATACAAAAAGACGATTCTTCTTGAATCTAACAATTGAAAAGTTTTGTCTGCAGAAGTTAATCCTAATCCCGTCGATAACTAACACTTGCCAAAATTAAGCCGTGACAAGGGTCTGATTAAGGTCGGTGCAAGTCGTCTTAGAGTCGGCAGGGACGGCAGATATACTTCTGTAGAGAAACAATCTATAGGTTTTGAAACTTTCGAAATCAACGCTGCTGCGAGCGCCTTTGAAATATTTTCCGTAAGCGGCTTCAATTCGCCTGCGATATAACCATCCCAGCAATCTGCTCATCAGCGGATACCTGCCGGCAAGAAAATCCATCCCTGAATCCACGATTGGACGGGCAACGTCCTGCATTGCCTCATCGAGCAGTTGCAGATTTGGCGATGTTCGGCTGGTGATATCAACGTCTTCGAGCCGTTCGAACGGCAGGTTTTCAATCTCCCTGTAGAATTTGGCGAGGCGATGACCGCCGCCGACGCCGTTTTTACCCGCCTGCTCCTTTACGTCTTTTCTGAATACGTCGCAGATAAGCATATAGCCGGCTGGTTTTAGAATCTCGTATGCCTTTTCTATCGCGTCCGTGAGGCGGATATACTGGAAACTTTCGCTGAACAGCACCAAATCGAACCTTCCATCGGTCTGGAGTTCTTCAAACCGGCATTCAAAAACCTGCCCCGCGTCGCCTATAAGCTGTCGCACCCGCCCGCTAAGCATCGGGCTTGGCGAGACGCAGGCGACCGAATACCCCAGCTCGACGAGGTGTTTTGAAGTTTGACCCGAGCCGCAGCCAACGTCTAAAATCGAACGAATCCCCGCCGGGATATGCGAAACAAGGAAATTCGTGTAATGCTCCTGTGCGGCCCGAAGATTATGAATGTTTACCGGCAGACCGTCGGGCCAATACCCGTAATGCAGGTGTTCAAGCCCAAGGAAGTATCTGCCGCAGATTGAAGCAAATTCAAGACCCAGGTCTCGTGAGCTTATTGTTGTCTGCCTGTTCATCAGTCAAACTCCCCTTTCAATATACGATTGGTGTTACTCACGCCAGCGTTGAATGGTATTCATTTCTTCGACGTTGCATATTGCCGAGCTTGAGCCAAAATATAAATTAACTTATTGACTACCGGATGTAAATACGATAATAATGCTATGGTAGCTTATATCAAAGATAAAGGGGGCACACTCAATGAAATGGACCGTTTATTATCTCGAAAAAGACGGTATCGTGCTGGCCAAAGCCGCCGGCCTCATGGACTGGGAGCAGCACAAGGCGTTCGCAATGGAGATATATCCCTTTGCGCGCAAGCATAAGACGAACAAGATTCTCATCGACTTTCGCGAAATGGTTCCCAGCTTTACCATATTGCAGATAGATGACCTCCCCAGGCTGCTCAAGGAAGCCGGCGTTGGGTCTGATTTCAGGATAGCCGCCCTGCACGACCCCTCCGCGCCTCACCACAGCGAAAACGTTTTCTTCAAAAACGCGGCGGCTATCGCGTCAATTCAGGTCCGTTACTTCACCGACACAGACATGGCAATCGCCTGGCTTAAATCCGATGAGCCGAATAAGACAAAGCAGTAAGCCGCCGATGCGAAAGACAGCAAACCATCACGCGAAAACGACTTTGTTCATTAAGCAGCCGCGAGGCGTCGAATAGCAACATCCGAGAAATTACGTGTTTGGATTTGTAATTTTCCGAAGTATATTTTAAGTAGGAAGGAAAGCAAAAACAGCATCAAGGCCATCTCAAAATTCTCGCCTTACAAGTTAATAAAACATACCGGAAATCTTTCACCGGGGGCACAGGTAATGGAACACTCTATCGATTATCTGGAGCCGGAAGGCATTGTTCACGCAAAAACGTCAGCCGCCTTAACCTTGGACGCCATCAAGCAGCTCAGCCAGGAAGCCCTCCGCGTCGGACGAAAACACGGCGTGTTCAGGTTTCTGGCTGATTACCGTGATTCAGAGCTGGATTTATCCATTCTTGAGATTGACGATTTGCCCGCAATTCTTAAGGATATCGGGATTGGTTCCGAAGACAAGATAGCCGTTTTATTTAATCCCGAATCGCCTAAAAAGAGCTTGTTTTTGTTCTTCCAGAACGTAGCATTCTTAAGGTCGCTGCAGTTCAGGGTATTCCCCGACGAGGACAAGGCGCTGGCCTGGCTCAAATCAGACCCGCGAAAGTCCGGAATCCAAAACACTAAATCCCATCTTCGATGAGTAAATGTGTATATTCGTCTTTGGCGGACCTTTGCCCCCCTAAATCCTCAAGCCAGAAATGCTCTATGCCCGCCTCCGACAGCGCCTTTTCGAGGACTTCGAGATTGAAATGAGGGGACATCAGCAGGCCGGGGAATCGCCTCATATCGACAAGAATTTCTATTCTAAATCACCCCGGCAGGGAAAGAAACTCATCAAACGGCCTGATGGAATGGCCTGTCGTGAAAACTTTTATTTTTTCCTTCACAGGGCTTTCGCCGAACATACCATCGTATTATAAGCGTTTAATATTAATCCTGCGGCTAAATATTATTGGACAAATATCCGTAACGACGGTAAATTGACGGACAGAGATTCGCGGAAAAGCGGCGAATTACAGACAGGCGAGAGTAAACAGACGAGCAAGGAGATTCCAAATGACAATAGACCCGGTTTGTGGGATGAAGGCGGATGAGAAAAAGGGGATTTTCAGTGAATATCAGGGGGCGCGTTACTATTTTTGTTCGCAAAAATGCAAAGCTAATTTCGAAAAAGCCCCCCGGAAATACATCGACGCTTTAAAGAAAAATGAATCACCTCGCGTTGAAAGCGACGTTAAAATCGCTTATTTTTCTATGGAAATCGGCATCGATTCCCATATTCCGACTTACAGCGGCGGTCTGGGAATATTGGCAGGCGACACATTAAAATCCTGCGCCGATTTACGGGTGCCCGTCGTCGGAGTAACTCTGCTCTATCGTAAAGGGTATTTCCATCAAACGCTCGATGGCCTCGGTAATCAGCAGGAATTACCCATAACATGGAACCCCGAGGAGCACCTTATGCGTTTAACGCAGACGATTGACGTCGGCATCGAGGGGCGAAACGTGAAAATAGGCGTGTGGCGATACGATATCGAGGGCGTCACGGATTTTAAGGTGCCTGTATTATTTCTGGACACAAATATTGACGGCAACGACCCTGAAGAAAAGGCGCTTTGCGATTTTCTTTACAGCGGCGACCAGCGTCATCGCCTTTCGCAGGAAATAGTCCTGGGCATAGGAGGAGTCAGAATACTCAAGCAGCTCGGTTATAAAAATGTTCAGCGATACCATATGAACGAAGGGCACGCGGCGTTACTCGTCCTCGAATTGCTGCGGGAATCCAAAACGGACGAAAAATCGGATTTCGATTACGATTCCGTCAGGCATAAATGCATTTTCACCACACATACACCCGTTCCCGCGGGACACGATAAATTCGATTATGAGCTGGTGAAAAGCATTATGGGGGAATCGTTCCCCGCCGACACTCTGCATATGCTCGGAGGAAGCGACGAGCTGAATATGACGTTCCTTGCGCTGAATATGAGTCATTACGTCAACGGGGTTGCAAAACGACACGGAGAAATTTCGAGAGAAATGTTTCCAACTTATACTATCGACTCGATAACCAACGGGATTCACTCGTATACCTGGACCTGTGACAGTTTCAGGGCGCTTTTTGAGAAGCACATTCCTGGCTGGCGGGCAGACCCATTGTCTCTGCGATACAGTTTAAGTATCCCCAAGGAAGAAATCTGGGACGCCCATAAGAAATCAAAAAACCGTCTCATTGACCATATTAATCAGACAAGCAATGCCGGGCTGGACTCCGAAGCTCTCACAATCGGTTTTGCCCGTCGTGCAACCCAGTACAAGAGAGCCGACCTGCTTTTCTCAGACCTCGAAAAACTTCGACAAACAGCCAAAAACGCCGGAAAACTGCAGTTTGTCTTCGCCGGCAAGGCGCATCCGAAAGATAACGCCGGAAAAGACCTTATCAGGAAAATTATCTCGGCCTCAAAACAGCTTGGGGCTGACGTTCCTGTAATCTATTTACCGGATTATGATATGGATATGGCAAGGATGCTGGTTTCAGGCGTCGATTTGTGGCTCAATACGCCTCGCAAGCCAATGGAGGCCTCCGGGACAAGCGGTATGAAGGCGGCGCACAATGGAGTGCCGAGTTTCAGCGTCCTCGACGGGTGGTGGCTTGAGGGGCATATCGAGGGCGTTACGGGATGGGCCATCGGAACGTCTGCGCCCTTTTCGAATGAGGATAACGCCGATGCGGCGGAACTCTATTCAAAACTCGAGTACGTTATTGTGCCTATGTACTATAACAACAGGGACAGATGGATAGACGTTATGCGTCATTCCATCGCGGTAAACGCATCCTTCTTCAACACGCACAGGATGGTGCAGCAGTACGTAATAAACGCATATTTGTGACGATAAATTCAGTGCAGATGCTTCAAAAAGTATAGTTTCAAAAATTTTTCTTATACGACGGGTTCAAACCGCTATAAGAGAAGCCGTCGGAAGAATGATTTTGACGGGGACGTATAATGAAAGCAGGCATGTCAATATTGCTGACGGTATTCACGTCGGTTGTAACGGCAGCCGAGCCGAATACTTTTATAACCCTCAATGATTACCTCGCGTATGCCGAGACCCATAACGCGGGATTATTGAGCAAAAAGCAGGAGTGGATTGCCGCGACGGAGGAAATCCCCCAGGCCAAAGCCCTGCCCGACCCCGAAATCAAATACAGCTACTTGACGCGGCAATCGGCTATGCAGATGAGCCAGACACTAAGTGTTATGCAGATGTTCCCCTGGTTCGGCACAATAGACGCAAGGACGGAAACAGCTTTAAAGCAGTCAGACGCGGCACATCAAAAATATCAATCGGCGCGACTTATGCTGTTCAAGGAAGTCAAGCAGGGATTTTACGAGTTTGCATATCTTGCCAAAGCGATTGACATAGCTGCGGAAAATCTCGAATTGCTGAGGCATTTCGAGGAAGTGGCAAGAACCAGATATACGGCGTCCCGGACGGACCAGCCGGACGTGATACGTGCGCAGGTGGAACTCGCAAGAATTGAATATATGTTGAGCAGCTTGGAGCAGTTGCGAAAGCCGACGGTGAGTAAATTGAACAAGGCGCTAAACCTGCCCGAAGACACGAATCTGCCCTGGCCGAAGGTCGAGAAATTTAACGCGGCAGCACTCGATTATGAATATATTGTGAGTTTGCTCAGGCAGAAAAATCCGGAGTTGGCGAGTTTGAATTTTGAGGTGCTGGCGGCAAAAAGCGGAATTGAGCTTGCCAGGAAAAATTTCTACCCTGATATAGGAGTAGGGGTCGAATGGACGAGGTTCGAGCGAAGCGGCGGGATGAGCGGGCGCGACTCCGTAGCCCTTATGTTCCAGATGAATTTACCTTTGTGGCAAGACAGCTATAGCGCCGGCGAGCGACAGGCACAGGCATTGGCTGCAAGCATCGAGCAGGAAAGGATTGACACAGAAAACGCACTGCTGTCAAAAGCAGCACAAAGTTTCTACGACTATAACGATAGTATCAGAAGGATTCGGTTGTATCGAGACACGCTGATACCGAAAGGGCAGGAACTTTTGCAGACATCTGAGACGGCCTATAAGGCGGGAACAACCGACTTTTTGAGCTTGATTGATTCACAGCGACTATTGCTGGATTATTACTTGTCATACCAGCGGGCTTTGGCGGACAACAGGCAAAAATTGGCGGAATTAGAGATGTTAGTAGGAGCGGAACTGCGTTAAAAATGACAGCAAAGGGGGCAAAAGCAGGTTTTATAGAACTTATTCCTACGGGATTAGTATAAATTCGGAAAGGCAAGGAATGGTTACTTATAACCTGAAATTAAGATGGGCGATTTTAGTGTTGATAGCGGCCTTTTTGGCTGGATTCTTCGTTCGCGGGTCAGGGATTAGTAAACAGGAAACGCCCGCCGCCGGTCAGACATCTTCACAACAACAAACGTGGACATGCGCGATGCATCCGCAGATTCGTAAGCCAAAGCCGGGAAAATGCCCTATATGCTTTATGGATTTGATACCCGTCACTATTGAGCAGGCACAGGCGGGCGCCCGACAGATAGTATTTTCAGAAGATGCCCTGAAGCTGATGGAGGTCAAGACAGCACCAGTTGAACGGAAGTTTGTTGAGGCCGAGGTTCGGATGGTCGGCAAGGTCGAATTTGACGAAGCGAGGGTCAAGCAAATCTCAGCGTGGGTGCCCGGCAGAATAGACCGCCTATACGTCGATTTCACGGGCACGCTTGTCCGCAAAGGCGACCACCTTGTTTACCTTTACAGCCCGCAGTTATTGAGCGCACAAGCCGAGCTTTTACAGGCCGCCAAAGCAATTAAAGAAACAGCCGCCGCGACCGAGCTTATCAGGCGGTCGAGCGTCGCCACGCTCGAAGCGTCGAGAGAAAAACTACGACTGCTGGGCCTGCTCAACGAACAGATAGAAGAGATTGAAAATACGGGCAAAACGACGGACCATTTGACCATTTACTCGCCAATAGGCGGTATTGTAATCGAAAAATACGCCAACGCCGGCGACTACGTCGATACGGGAACGAAAATTTACACAATCGCGGATTTGTCCGAGGTCTGGGTAAAACTGGACGCCTACGAGTCGGATATGATGTGGATACGATACGGGCAGCAGGTTGAGTTTACGACTGAGGCCTACCCGGGAGAACCGTTCAGGGGAACAATAAGCTTTATCGACCCCGTGTTGAATCCCGCGACGCGGACGGTGAAGCTGCGAGTAAACGTCGCTAATCCCTACGCCCGGCTAAAACCGGAGATGTTCGTGCGGGCGGTCGTTCGGTCGAAAGTGGCCGGGGCGGGAATGGTTATGGATGAAGATATGGCAGGCAAGTGGATTTGCCCGATGCACCCGTCGGTTGTGAAAACCGAGAAAGGCACCTGCGATATATGCGGAATGGATTTAGTAACTACCGAATCGCTGGGCTACATTGTCGCCAAAGAGCCGAATGAGGCCCCGCTTGTGATACCGGCTTCTGCGCCATTGATAACGGGCAAACGCGCGGTTGTTTACGTCCGTTCAGAGGGTATGGAAAAACCGACATTCGAGGGCAGGGAAATTATGTTAGGGCCAAAAGCCGGCGACTATTACCTCGTTAAAGAAGGACTCAAAGAGGGTGAAATCGTCGTTACAAACGGGAATTTCAAAATTGACTCGGCCCTGCAGATACAGGCAAAGCCGAGTATGATGAGCCCGCAGGGTGAAACGCAACCAATGGAGCATCGACATTAAAACTTTAGAATGTTTGCTATTGAAAGGGAAGAAAAATGAAGAAGAAAGGTTTGATGCTGTTAGCTTTAACTCTTTTGACAACGGCTTTGGTTCTGGTCGGCTGCAAAAAGAAAGAAGAGCCGGCCCCGACGCCTAAGGCGCCTACAATGGAAGAAATGAAAGAGACGGCTACCAAAACGGCAGAAGATACGAAGAAAACAGCCGAAACAATGGCGGCTTCGGTAGAGCAGACGATGTGCCCCGTAATGGACGGCAACAAAATCGACAAGAACGTCTTTGTCGAGTACAAGGGTAAGAAGGTTTACTTCTGCTGCGCCGACTGCAAGGCAAAGTTCGAGGCGGACCCGGAAAAGTACGTCGCAAACCTGCCGCAGTTCAAAAAATAGTTCGTCTCGGCGGCATAAACACAACTGTCTTGACTGTTAAAAGGCCCTGACTCCGATGGATGAGATTAAGGGACAACAACCGTCGTTTATCGATAAGGTCATACGCTTTTGCCTTGAGAACAAGCTGGTGGTATGGCTGCTAATCCTGTTTTTCGTCGGCTGGGGCGTCTATGTCGCCCCGTTTGACTGGGAAATCGGTTTTTGGCCGAGAAATCCGGTGGCAGTGGACGCGATTCCTGATATCGGCGAGAACCAGCAGATTGTCTTCACTGACTGGCCCGGCAGAAGCCCGCAGGATGTCGAGGACCAGATAACCTATCCGCTGACGACGGCATTGCTGGGTGTGCCCGGCGTAAAAACAATCCGCAGCATTTCGATGTTCGGCTTTTCCAGCATTTACATTATTTTCACTGAAAAAGAGGATTTCTACTGGACTCGCAGCAGGGTGCTTGAAAAGTTAAATTCGCTGCCCGCCGGGACGCTGCCTGAAGGTGTGCAGCCGACGCTTGGGCCGGATGCGACGGCCCTGGGACAGGTATTCTGGTACACCCTGGAAGGAAGGGACCCGAACGGCGAACCAACAGGCGGATGGGACCTCGATGAGCTTAGAAGCGTTCAGGACTGGAACGTGCGGTATTCGCTTTTAAGCGCAGAGGGTATCAGCGAGGTGGCTTCAGTTGGGGGATTCGTCAAGGAATACCAGATTGATGTTGATCCCGACGCTATGCGGGCGTTCAAGGTGGGGCTGGATGAGATTTTCGCAGCCGTGCGGGCAAGCAATATAGATGTCGGCGCCCGAACCATCGAAATTAACAGGGCCGAGTACGTCATACGCGGGCTGGGCTTCATCAGGAAAATCGCCGACATCGAAAATACGGTCATAAAGGTCAAGGACAATGTTCCGGTCTATGTAAAGCAGGTGGCGCACGTCTCGTACGGGCCTGCACTTCGCCGAGGCGCGATTGATAAAGGCGGGGCTGAGGCCGTCGGAGGCGTCGTGGTCGTGCGGTACGGATATAATCCGCTGGAGGCCATCAAAAACGTCAAAAGGAAAATCGAGGAGATTTCGCCGGGATTGCCCTCAAAAACGCTTGATGACGGGACGGTTTCGAGAGTTGCCGTTGTGCCGTTTTATGACAGGACGGGGCTTATTTACGAGACATTAGGGACGCTCGAAACGGCTATCACCGAAGAGATTCTCATTACAATAGTCGTCGTTATCGTTATGGTGATGCACCTGCGCAGCTCCGTCTTGATAAGCGGACTGCTGCCGCTGACCGTGCTGATATGTTTTATTCTGATGAAAACGTTCAAAGTGGACGCCAACATCGTGGCGTTATCAGGCATCGCGATAGCAATCGGCACAATCGTCGATATGGGAATCATCATCTGTGAAAACATTCTCAAACATTTAGACGAATGCAAACCAGAAGACAATAAACTTGAGGCGATATATAACGCGGCCAGCGAAGTGGGCAGCGCCATCCTGACGGCGGTATCAACAACAATCGTCGGTTTTTTGCCCGTGTTCACGATGACCGGCGCTGAGGGCAAGCTGTTTAAGCCGCTGGCGTGGACGAAGACGTTTTGCCTTATCGCCTCGATAATAGTGGCGCTGACGATAATCCCGCCCGCGGCACATGTTTTATTCACACAAGGCGGCAAGTTGAAAAAAACGGGCAGAAAAATATTGGGCATAGTCCTGCTCGGCTGCGGCATAGCCGCGTGGATATTGTTCACGTGGTGGGCGGCGGTAATTATTATCGCAATCGGCGCGTATCATTTATTTCACGAACGGCTGGGGCAAAATAAAACTGGGTGGGGGCCCAAGGCGGCTAATATAGCTGCTCTCGCCTTTGTAGGGATAATTTTGACGAAACACTGGCTGCCGCTGGGAGTGGAAAAGGGGACTGTCATAAATCTCATATTTGTAGTTATACTCATAGGCGGATTGCTGCTGTTTTTCCGGCTTTTCCAGAACCATTACCCGGCGATTTTAGAATGGTGTCTGCGGCACAAGCTTTTATTCCTGTCTGTGCCGGTTTTGATTATCGTCCTCGGCGTGCTTATATGGTCGGGGCTTGGCAAAGAGTTTATGCCGCCTTTGGACGAGGGCTCGTTTTTATATATGCCGACGACGATGCCGCACGCCTCGATTGGCGAGGCGCTGGATATCGTCGCCAAACAGGATGAGGCGTTTCAGTCGATACCGGAGGTCGATTTGGTTGTGGGTAAAATCGGCAGGGCCGAAACGTCGCTGGACCCCGCGCCTATCTCGATGATAGAAACGGTCGTTAACTACAAACCCGAGTATATTCTCGACAAGGACGGCAGACGGGTGCGTTTCAAATACGACAAAAAAACAAAGGACTTTGTTCGGGACGCGAACGGCAATTTATTACCCGATGATAACGGCAGGCCTTACCGACAGTGGCGCGAGAAAATCACAAGCCCCGACGATATATGGGATGAAATTGTCAGGGCCGGCCAGATACCCGGAACAACCGGCGCCCCGAAATTGCAGCCGATAGCCGCAAGGGTCGTTATGCTGCAAAGCGGTATGCGCGCCCCGATGGGAGTCAAGGTAAAGGGGCCGAATCTGGAAAGTATAGAGAAATTTGGCCTTGAGATTGAGCGTCTGTTAAAAGAGGCGCCGGGCGTCGAAGCGGAGGCGGTTATCGCAGACCGTGTCGTTGGCACGCCTTATCTTGAGATTAACATCGACCGCGAGGTGATAGCGAGATACGGTGTAAGTATCCGGATGGTGCAGGATGTAATCGAGACGGCTATCGGCGGCGAGACAATCACCACGACCGTTGAAGGCAGAGAACGCTATCCCGTTCGCGTCAGGTATATGCGAGAGCTGCGAGACCAGATTGAGACGATTGGTAAAATTTTAGTGCCGACTATGGGCGAGGCGCAAATACCGCTGATTCAACTGGCAAATATCAGATACGTCCCCGGGCCGCAAATGATAAAGAGCGAGGATACATTTTTAACCAGCTACATTCTGTTCGACAAAAAGCCCGGATTGGCCGAAGTGGACGTGGTTGAGCAGTGCGCAAAATTCCTCAAGGATAAAATCACGGCCGGCGAGCTTGTTGTGCCGGCGGGCGTAAGCTACACCTTTGCAGGCACTTATGAAAGCCAGATAAGGGCGCAAAAAACGCTTATGATTGTTGTGCCGCTTGCGCTGTTCGTAATCTTTTTGATTCTGTATTTGCAGTTCAGGTCGGTGCTGACGACATTTATGGTGTTTTCGGGCATCATTGTTGCGTGGGGCGGCGGATTCCTGATGATATGGGCATACGCACAGCCGTGGTTTCTGGATTTCTCACTCTTCGGCGTAAATATGCGAAATCTCTTCCAGATGCACCCGATAAACCTCAGCGTCGCAATATGGGTGGGGTTCCTCGCGCTATTCGGAATCGCCTCCGATGACGGTGTCGTGATGTGCACGTATCTCGAACAATCGTTCGGCAAAGTCAGGCCGGCGAATTTGAAAGAAGTTCACGAGGCGGTTATAAAAGCGGGAACTCGTCGGATTCGCCCCTGTCTGATGACCACGGCCACAACGATACTGGCGCTATTGCCTGTATTGACAAGCGTTGGGCGGGGAAGCGATATTATGGTCCCGATGGCGATACCGTCCTTCGGCGGTATGACAATCGAAATACTGACAATGCTGATTGTTCCGGTTTTATATTGTGCGCGGGAGGAATGGAAATTACGACGTCGGATGGCAAGTTTGGGCGATTAACAGTTTGTCCCGACCTCAAGGTTATCAGCTCCCGCAAAAACTTCCTCGGCTTCACGGAATCAATCACCTTCCAGAAAACCTTATTATCTCAGAAGTATGGAGTTTAAAGAAATTATCAGTATAATGTTGTTGGGCACTCTTTTAAGAGAACAATATGACTTGGAATGACAATACAAAGAGGATTATTTTCATTGTGGTCGCGGCAATTCTGCTGTTATCTGTCATATTGCCCCTTATTGTCGAAAGGTTCAAAGACCAACAGGCAGCATTAAGCACCGGTAAAGCAAAAGTTTTATGGTGGACATGGAGAGTTATACGCTTCCTTATAGCACCTATAGCAACTTTATGGATGGCACTTATTTTTTATAGTGACTGGATGCGTAAGAAAATAGATAGAATTGAACAAGCCGCCCGAATGAAAATCATTGTTTGGATTATTTGGTGGCTTAATATTTCAATTTTAATTTTACTCACATTGAAGTATTTGATAGTTTTATATTTAGGTTCAGACCGTATTGTTTATGCAACGATTAAAGTCGCCCTTTTTAGCTTATGCTTCGGTTATTTTCTGTTCCTTTCCTGGCAACAATTGCGATATTTTCGCACGCATACTCTTCAACGTGTAGTTGCCGCTTTTCTGCTTGAACAACACGATATTTTTGTCAAAAAGAATGACTTCGATAAAGCACATTCTGTATTGCTTAAAGCATGTGAAACTGCACCGGAAGGACTTTGGCTTTGGTGCAGATTGGCACTTTTCTGTGAGAACAACAGAAAAAATTCTGCTGAAGCAGATAAATTTATGGCCAAAGCAGAGGAATTGACAACAACAGTGAAGGCAAACAGTATCGGCGACAAGGCCTGTTATTTCGATTATCTCGGTTTGTTAAATTATGCAAGGGGCGAACGCGACAAAGGTTTGGAGTTCATTAAGAAGGCGATTGATATTGAGTCAAAACCGTATCGGATTAAGATGTACGAGGAATTACTTGCAGATTCAAAAAATTCGCAATCTGGTAAATCCTCATAAACTGAATTTTAACTGGATGACAGTTTTGCAGGATGGGCTTTAGCCCATAGATTAATTCTTACCAGGGGGTGACAGAAATCCTGCGTCCCAGTCCTTCCAGATCGGCTCGATGCGCTGAGCTTTTAACATAGATATTCATTCTCAAATACCTAAAGGGTTGACACGGTCCACCCTATCCCAAGGTCAATTAAATATAAAGTTGATTCAATAACATGTCGATGTGTTGTGTAGGCATTTTTTTTCAGGAGAACGTTATGAGGTATTTTGTCGCGATAGCAGGGAGTTTGATAATTTTCATAGGCGCCGGGCTTATTGCAGCGTTGGTTTTGTTTTTTGTTTGCCCAAAATCCTGGTGGGAGATTGAAATAAACCTTGGATTTCTTTACGGCAATGTCCCTTCGCTCATAGCACTGGTCGTCGCCGTTCTCGCCGCTGCAAATTCTTTCAGGGCTTCTCTGAGAGTCAAAAAACAGATACATAGTTAAAACGAGTTCATCTGAGAGGCATCGGCTCACGTTGAACCTGAGGGAAGCAAAAATCCCGCGTCCCAGTCCTTCCAGACCGGCTCAAGGCCGCTGGCTTTCAGCATAGAGGCGATTTGGGCGGGGGTTCGTTTGTCGTCGATTTCGAATTGTTCTACTGAGCCGGTTTTTCCCGTGTAGCCGCCGGGGTTTGTCTTGCTGCCTGCGCTCATTCTGGTAATGCCTAATTTGACAAGCCGGTCTCGCAAATCGGCCGGCTCACGCGTCGAAATGGTCATTCCCGCGTCGGCAAAACACAGCCGAAGCGCCAGTATCATCTGCACAAGGTTTTTATCGCTAAGCAATCTGAATTGTCTTCGGTCAACGTCTTTCGCGGGACGTAATCGCGGGAAAGAAAACGATATGCGCGACTGCCAGTATCGTTTCATAAGGTAATGAGCGTGTTCGGCCAGCGCCAGCGTCTCAAGCCGCCAGTCGGATAGCCCCAATAGCACGCCGATTCCTATTTCTCTCATCTCGGCCTGAGCAAAATTGTCGACTCCGGACAGGCGATAGTCGTAGTCGGCCTTGGGACCAGCGGGGTGATATTTGTCATACAAATCGCGGTCGTAGGTCTCCTGATATAACGTTACGCCTTCGATTCCCGCCGCGAAAAGCTTCGCGTATTCATCCGTGGTCATCTGGTAAATTTCAACTGAGAGCGAGCTGAATTTTGTCCTAAGTTTCGACGCCAGCTTACAAAGGTAATCAACGCTGACAAACTGCCTGTCTTCGCTGCTGACCAAAAGCAAATCCCTGAAGCCCTCTTTTGCGATTATATCCGCTTCTGCCAGCGCCTGTTCGATGGTCAGGCGGGTTCGCGGGAACTGATGGTTTTTGTTAAAGCCGCAATAAACGCAGCCATTGACGCAGTAATTCGACAGATACAAAGGTGCATATAGGCGAACCGTTTTACCGAATCGCTGGAGCGTTAACTGTTGAGTCAGTTGCGCCATTTTTTCCAGATAATTTTCAGCCGCCGGCGAAACAAGCGTCAGTAATCGGTCAAGAACGTAATATCCCGGCTTGCGAGACAGCGCCCATTCGACCTCGGCAGGCGTAATTTCTCCGAGCCGCTTTTGCCAGATTTCCCTGCCGCAGCCGTCCAGGCCCCTGTCAGCGAGAATCTTTTGAATATCAATCTTTTGAGTAGCGGTAGTCATTATTACTCATTACGCAGAAAGCCGGTAAGCGGGCTTGATGCGGACGCCCTTTTTGACTGGTCGGCTGCGCCCGAAAGATAAGCGATTCTGCCCGCCTCCACGGCGAGTTTGAAACCGACGGCCATTTTCACCGGCTCTGCCGCGGTGGCAATCGCAGTATTGATTAAGACCGCGTCTGCCCCCATTTCCATCGCCTCCGCCGCATGGGAGGGCAAACCAAGCCCCGCGTCAACAACAACGGGAACATTGGCCTGCTCGATAATGATTTCGATTGCCGCGCGGGCCTTGATGCCCTGGTTTGAGCCGATGGGGCTTCCTAATGGCATTACAGTAGCCGTGCCGACGTCCTGTAAACGCTTACTCAAAATGGGGTCCGCGTTGATATAGGGCAAAACGATGAAACCTTCTTTAACGAGAATTTCTGCTGCCTTGAGCGTCTCGACAGGGTCGGGCAAAAGGTAATAGGGGTCCGGTGTTACTTCGAGCTTGACCCAGTTTATGCCCGTTGCCGCACGAGTCAGGCGAGACAATCTAACGGCCTCGTCGGCGGTTCGGGCACCCGATGTGTTAGGCAAAAGCAGGTATTTGTCGCGGTCAATCGCCGCTAACATATCGTCGTTTTTGTCTGTTATATCGACCCTGCGAAGAGCCACCGTAACGATTTGGGCTCCAGACGCCTCAACGGCTTCGGCCATAACCTTGCTCGATGAAAACTTCCCTGTTCCGATAAGCAGGCGTGAGTTAAATTCCTTGTTTGCTATAATCAGCTTATCCATAATTAGCCCCCGGGAACAAACCTGACCAGCTCGATTGCCTGCCCGTCGCGGAGCTCCGTTGTCGGGAATTTCGCTCGTTCCACAATTTGGCCGTCAAGCTCCGCGATAACCGTGGCCGACTCAACGCCGAGGGACTTGAGCAAGTCCTCTATTGTCGCTGGAATCTTGTTTTCTTCAAACACTGTTTCTTTCCCGTTTATTTTCAGCACACCCATATTTTTCTTTGTGCCTTCGATTGTAGATTATTTGCATAAGACAGCCGTAAAGCAAGAATCCCCACTCTGTCGAGTCCGGAGGATAATGATAGTATATCAGAAGTCCTCGGTATGGTCAATTTTTACGCAAAACGCCGGATTTTTCCGGTCTATTCGGATGAGTGTCGGTTTTTCTGGTTAAGTTGGGGCGTTTGTTGAACGACATTCTATTAGTATATTTTCTTTATAGGGTGATTTAATGATAGCAACGTGCCCACACTGCCAGAGTGGTTTTTACATTTCACCGGACCTGGCGGGCAACGTCATAAACTGCTCGAAGTGCAAAAAGCAGGTTCGTGCGCCAGACCGCCGCGCCCGCGGACTATCATCGTCGGAACCGCCGCCAGATGATGGTATCCCTGTTGCAATAATTGCTGAAACCAGGGCAGAGGTTGAGGAACGGCTGAAAACCGAAACCGAGGCCAAACGCGAGTTAGAGCAGCGTTTCCAAAAAGAAGAACAAGCCCTCGCCGAGATTCAGGCGCAGTTAGCCAAAGAAACCGAGGCCAGAAGAAAAGCCGAACAGGCGGCTCTTGGACTGGTGGAAAAATTAAAAGACGCCGGCGTAAAGGTATCCGACTCTGAAATTGAATCTATCAAAGGCAGCGCAGCCGCCGCACAGAAAAAGCTGCAAGAGGCAATTGAGGCCAGAACCAAGGCCGAACAGCAGGCCACGTCGGAAAGCAAGGCAAAAACAGAAGCACAGGAGCAGCTCAAACAGACGCTCCAGGCAAAGACCGACCTCGAATCCACACTATCAACAGAAACCCAGGCAAGAAAAAAGGCCGAAGAGGCGGCGCAGCTCGATAGACAAAACATAGCAGCGCTTGAGGCAAAATTAAAAGTAGAATCCGAAGCCCGGCTTCGGGCGGAATCCCTAAAGGGCAAGGACGGTGAAGGGCTTGCTCAGCTTGAAGAAAAACTCCTCGAAGCTGAAGCTGCCAGGGCCAAATTCGAATCCCAGGCAAAAACCGAGTCCGAGTTCAGGGCCAAAATGGAAAATCAGGTCAAGGAGGAAAAGGAGCTTCGCCTCCGGCTGGAAAGCCAGTGGAAGGCCGAGATTATGGCCAATCGAAAAATACAATCTCAGCTCGAAGCCGACACCAAAGCAAAGGAAACCGCGGAACTACAGATTGAAGAACTACAGGCACAGATTAAGGCAATTGAGCTTGCTGCGACTTCAAAAAAATCGGGCTCAAAGACAAGGGGATTGGCAGCCCTTACCTTTATGTTTTCCCTGATTACCGCGGCCGCAGCCGGCTACATCGCTTATCTCAGCGGCTACATTATTAACAGCAACTACGACAGGCCGGTACAGCTGCCGGGATTCCAACAGCCCGTATATCTGCCGATAAATCTCGTTGCAATCACTTTAGCCGGCTTTGTATCGGCCTGGGTTTTATACCTTATAGAACGTCTTATCCTCAGCAGCACCCGCCCGTCAAGACCGGCCAAAAAACAGCAGATAATCGCGCCGCAAGCTGAGGAAACTGTTCCCTTTGGCGAAGCCAAACTGTGGCGGTCATCGTAAGCCCACCCCTGTTTTTGAGTATCGACCATTGAATATAATTTGATTGCCCGTTTGCATCCTGACCCTCGAGTAGTATGCCATAATCACCATTCAAAAATTGGGCCGGGCAAAGTCCGAAAAATTCTTCGATAAAAATGAAAAAACGCCGTTTTTTACGACATTTTTGAGTTTATTGCAAATTAGGTAATGTAGCAGACGGAAACTACCGAAATATCTATGTAGAAAAATCCAATAAAAACCAATAACCACACAATTTGAATAGGAGATAAAAATGGCTCCGGTAAGCACAGCATCAAGACCAGTGTCTATGGCCGAAATAAAGGAAAAGGCAAAGAACCTCGGTATTAACCCTGTCAATCTGAAAAAGACCGAACTCATACGCGCCGTTCAGCGTGCGGAGGGCAACAACGCCTGCTATGGCACCACTAACGGCACCTGCCAGTGGACTCACTGCTGCTGGAGGAGCGATTGCCTGAAAATCAGGCAATAAGCTGATTTTCATAAGTTCGTGACGCTTTCAAACTCATTGGGCGTCCATTGAAACAAAAGGTTCGCCAAACGGGGCGTGATTGCGCCCCGTCTTAATTCTGCGAGGATAAATAGCGACTCGGCCTCATCCATTCTGCCTGGTCTTGACCGTTTCGCCGCCGTGTTTGTCATAAATGAACCGCGTAAATTTCACGAATTTATCCGCCTCCGGCAAGGAACGCCTAACAGCGCGTGGCGGAAATCAGATAAAACCCTCACCTATTTTAACGCAAGAAAAATCCTGAACCAGTACATATTATGGACTAATCTATCTTTTTTGTGCATCTATTAATAGATTCCAATTCTGACTGAAGCGGCCTTTTTGTAACATTATTTGGTTCGTTTTTTATTCTCATTTCCAGCTTGTCCATCATTGCCTTTGCTATCTCATTGCTGTCCGGCAATTGCAGTTTTTCAATCCCTATTTGTGAAAGTAATCGCCACGTTTTTATATCGTATCTCTCATAGTTTTTTACCGCATCCGCAAGTGTGTTTTCCAATTCTTTTCTTGCATCGATCGGTTTATTAAGAATATCCCGCATCAATGCAAAAGAAACCATTTGCAGGTCAGCATTCAAATTCGGTTCACTTGATATACTCATTAACTTTTTTGAAAATCTATCATAGAATCCGCTTAATTCTGTTGACTTATCGATTTGATTATTTACATCGTTCATTTCGCCAAGGGTTTTTTGAACATTATTTCGATTCTCTATTTCTTGTAGCATATTCCTTGTTGTGTAAAGCGATTCATTAATTACTCGATAATAGGTATTTTTGTCCATTAGAATCTTATCTATATTATCTGCTACCTCACGCAACTGATTATCTGACAATTGTTTCTGCCAAAGAGGGGTCTTGAAAGCATAAATTAAAGTGCTTCGCCACATATCTGTTTGATTTACATCTTCTATTTCTTTAAATATTGGTTGAAGGTTTTCAAGACCAGCAGTTTTGGGATAACGGGCAATAAAAAAACTAATAACAAATCCTGTGCCTTCGGCAAATCCCTTTTTTTGAAACGACGCATTGCCTTCCTCGGAACATTGCCTGCCTGCTTCTATAAGTTGCCCTGCAGTAAGAGAATCCAAATATTCGGCAAATTCCTTGCTTATCCGCTCATCTTCTGAAATGCTTTTTGCTTTGTCATAAGCAATTATATAATTTTTTATTGCCTTCCAGTATTGTTCTTCCGTTTTTGCATTATTAATTACTATAAACGATATTAAGACGATTACCATATATATTGTATTTTTCATATTAGGTCTCCTTTTCAATAAAAGTTAGTTTTCACCTGTATGCCCTATTGGCTGGCATAGATTTTGTGGGTAAAATGTTGTCTGCCAGTATACTTCTCGATAACCCTCGAAATTTCCGTATCCGCATTGTGTTGCCGGCGCAAGGTGGCGTTTCCACTGGAAAAGCTCTAATGCACCTATTTTGTGCTCCTCTTGATAACTATCAATGCGAATATCGTAATGGGTGCTTCCATCAACAATTTTACCCCACACCATTTTGTCGTTGATTTCATAGCATACTTCTGTCAATGCATCACATCTCAGACCGTTTATACTGGCAAGGATATCGTTCCAATTAGAAGGTGATAGAAACTCAAAAAACACATAAGTAATCGGTGCTTGGTCGCGAAGTGCTTTAGCCGTTTTGACAATTCGTAAACGGTCGGAATATTCCAGACCCCAAGAATAACACCCAAATGGTGGCAGATAAGGAACGTCTGTAAATGTGCTCAAAGCGAGTTCAGATGGACCGGGCATTTCAATTATCCAGAAATTTTCGGAATTGCTCAAATCCTCTGGTGTGCAGGCCCCCGTGTAATCAACAACTACACCAGCATGCCCGACCGATAAATCCCCTATCCCAAACAAATCAAGCGCACGATATACCGCGTTTCCGAGGTTTATCATCACGACTGTCATTCTAACACTGTCCGATGACACATCTGTTCCCCTTGTATATCTCAATTCGAATTCAATATCCCTTTCTGTGGTGCTGCGTCCAATTCCTTCAATCCATAATGTCACCGGCGGACTTGTTGTCGCCAAATTCCAGCTTAGCACCGTTTGCTCGGCTGTTTTATTCTGATTCTGCCATAATTTAATGCTGCCCGATGTCTTGATAAGTTCAACTGTGCCTTCATTTAAGCCCGCCGGTATTCCGAATAAATCGAGCCGGGCAAGGTCGTTGTCCTGATACCCAGAACCGCTTTCATATAAATCAGGGACATCATCATTATCATCATCGTCGCAATTGACAAGCAAATATGCCCCAATGTTTTCCTCGTCAGCATCCGGCACCAACGCGCCTTGGCTGCTATTATTCCCCCCGTTATAAATCTTCAAGTCCGGCTTAACCAGATTCACGTATGCTTTTTTCTCGTAAGGCCATTGCGGCCAGAATTGGTCCATCGGACATCGTGCCAGATTTTCCGGATACTGATTATGATAATCATACGTAAGAATATCCTCGGGGTCCTCTTCTATGAATATAACCCCCGCCGGAATACTCCCCGGATTCACATAAGCCACGTAATCATAGTCCGGCTCACCGCTCAGGTTATTAGTCCCCAGCCAGATTATTTTGATTTCATAACGTTCGCCAGCTCTGAATTGATTATAAACCGCCGACGTAACCACCCCGAACTGCGGTCCCTGGTGATGTATCACAAAAGGCGACGTTTCCCCTGCCCTGTATATCACCATATCATACCTTTCGGAGTGACTGCCGCTGTGGTCGCCCACTGTCAATTGCAGTGAACACATCTCGTCCGCAGAAGGCGCCAATCCCAAATCCGTTGCATACGCAGGGTAACTCCCCTGCGTAACCTCAGCCCCATCGTTTGTCCCGTCCCCGTCGGTATCCGCATTGTTCGGATTTGTCCTGAATTTTAACTCGCCTAACAAATGTAGCCCATCCCCGTCAGTGTCGCTGCTAATATCGTCTGCGACAAAAGGACTCAAACCATACTGTATTTCCCAGCCGTCTGGCAGCAAATCATCATCCATATCCCAGTCATTGGGGTTTGTGCCGCCTGAGACCTCATCCCCATCTAATATATTATCATTATCGGTGTCGGGGTCTTTCGGGTCAGTGCCGATTAAAATTTCTTCCCCATCAGAAAGGTTATCATCATCGGTATCTGAATCTAAGGGATTGGTACCCATTGAAATTTCGGCTCCATCCGACAAATCGTCCCCATCGCTATCCGGATTGTTTGCCTCCGTACCCAGGTAGTATTCCTGCCAGTTTGTTAGACCATCCCCGTCGAGGTCTCCGCTCCCATCGTCGACCAATGGATTCAAGCCGTTTTCTACCTCGTATCCATCCAGCATATCATCATCGTCTGTGTCCGGGTTCGTCGGGTCGGTCCCGGCCACGTATTCTCCGAGATTCAGCAAGCCATCCAAATCCCCGTCTAACCCGGCGTCGCCGTCGTTTTCAGGGTCTAAATTATACCTGAACTCAAACCAGTCCGGCATACCGTCGCTGTCGCTGTCTTGATTTATATCAAGGTCGCCATATTCATAAGCGCCCATATCTACTGCTACATCGTTAAAACGAGCATAGCTTTTAATATCTTTAATGGTCTCGGGCGGAACAGAGTTATTATTTCCCGTATTGATGCATGGGCTGTTTAGGCCAACCCGCAAGCCATCATCCGTTGTGCCGGGAATATCGTCTGGTCCTTCGGGGTCGTTTGGGTTTACAAACTGTGGGTCTTCACCATTATTGTTTCCACCGTCCCAATATACGCCGGGAACATAGTATTGGATACAAGAATTATTGACAGTTAAGTTATAACCGCTAATTGGGCTTGCCCCTGGTTCTTCGTATTCCATACCCCTTAGGATTGAGTTGCTGATAGTAGCATTTCCAGCAGTAATGGCCCAGCCGCTTGACCAGTGTACACTTGTATTAAACGTGCAATTGATTATTGCAATTGAGGGGCCTGGCCAGTGATGATAAATCCCTTGCGAAGATATACCTGTTTCATTTTTGCAGAACACGCAGTTGATAATAATGGGTATATCTTCATCATTGAAAATTCCGCCCCCATGATTCAAAGCGTAATTACGATTGAATGTGCAGGAATTGATGGTTTGAATGGTAGCATAATTGGATATGCCTCCTCCTCTCGACGTTTCATTTTCAATAAAGGCGCAATTAGTTATTGTTTTTATATTTCCCGTGTTATAAATCCCTCCACCGTAACTCCATGCAAAATTATTCCTGAATATACAATTGGCAATTGTTATGTTATCGCCGCCATTAGACATTCCCGCGCCCGCCCCACCCCATACGTCTGCATATCCACCGGCTATCGTGAAACCATCGATTATTACGTCGCTTGTTCCGAAAGAGGTGCTGACAACATTATAGCAATTGTCATTATTTGTACCTTCAACTCCGATAGCCCCGCTCAAAATCGTCTCATTATCGACCCAATTCCGGCTGCTTAATGGTCCTCCACCTGTTGGAAATCCGCCATATATTGTTACCCCTTCGGGAAGTTGAAATGTTGACGTCCGCAGACCAGTTCCCTCAGGATACTCACTATTTTCGTCCGGCCTATAAATCCCCTCGGCGACCCATATCTGGTCGCCGTCTGTAGCTGCTTCGAGTGCATCCTGAAGATAGTTAAAAGCATCCGTCCATGAAGACCCATCATTGGTTCCTGTTGCATTCTTATCAACAAAGATACCATCAATGATGGTAACCGTAAACAGGCACTGTGAGGTAATATCGCTATAGTAGCCGCACGGATAATTCTGCACCCTCAATGCGATTGTATAAGTCCCCGGCGTTGAATATGAATAACTGGTGAAAGGGAAATCACCAGTGTATCTTTCAGCGTCGAAACTGCCGTCATAGTGAAAATCCCAGTCAAACCTGGAGAAACTCCAGCAAAGATGTTGAGACAAATGGCCGTCTAAATTTATGGCGTTCCCGATAAACGTTGCGTCTGGAGAGCCGCTAAGGATTGCTATTGGTATAGCCGGCGGAGGCGGCGGCGGGTTCGGGCAGGCAACAAGCTCTTTGGCAAATACAATTAACCCGCTGATGATTATGATGGGCAGAATCCTTATCCTCGTTTTCATTGATTCTCTCCTTTATTTGTTTTCTGCTTGTCCACCCAGCGTTGTGCAGCAGCAGCAACGGGACAATCAGGATAAATCCTCAAAAGCCGAACGTAGGCCGACAGTGTTTGTAAATCCGCCTCGGATGCCGGCATTGCCCCTGTCATCTTAAGACCCTGATAGCTTTCAGCAGCCAGAAACAACGCATACCACGCCCTCTCGTAATCCGGGAAATCATCCGCTAACTTTTGGAGCATATCAGCGGATTTTTGATAATCGCCAAGTTGATAATGGCAGCAGCCGTCAATATACAAAGCATAGAAAATCTCCCTCGAGGAAGGCATTTCATTAATCACGATGTCGAGCATCTTGACGGTCATGGCCAGGTATTTACGTGCTTGTTCTGAACTGCCTTGGCCGGCCTTTTCCAGCAACGAATACTTTTCGTAACAAACCTCCCCCACGTTAAATGCAGATACGGAAAGATTATGGCGTCCCTTGAAATCTGCGGCAAATTGTTCAATCAGGACTCCCGCCTGGTTGGCATCTCCCGATTGTAGTTTCTCCAGAATTGCCAGTCGGCGAATATCCACAGCCGAATTATCCGCCTTGATGGTACCGGGGTATTCATTAATTACACGCTGGTATGTTTGTTTGGCTAAAGCAACGTCGTTCGAATCCTCGTATTGGCGGGCAAGACGGTAAAGCTCGACCGCCTTCTTTTCCGCCTCGGCGGAAAACTGGTTTTGCGTCTCCGGTCCCTGCGATTGGCCAAGCTCCGTTTTGACCTTACTTGCATATAAACTATCAGGGTGCTCCTGTACTATTTGCTGATATATGCAATTGGCGTCCGCTGACCTGTTAACCTTTTTATATCTTTCCGCTATCAGGTATAGCGTCCACGGTATATCAGAGTGCTTCGTAAAATCGCTGGCCATTTTATTGATCGCCTCGTCGGCCTGATTGAAATCCCCTGATTCAATCAGATAAATCGCCTTCGCCCTCGGAATGCCCAATTTTGCCCTCTTTGCCCAGGTATTATAAGGAAAATTCTGTATTATTCGCTGGTAGTTCTGCACCGCCTCCTCCAGCCGCGACTGTCTTTCATATCTTTCCGTAATCCAGAAGAGCGCCTCCGGCAAATCAGCACTATTGTCAAAATCCGTAACCAGCTTATCAAGGGCTTCCCTGGCTTCGGGGTAGCTGCCTGATACTATAAGCGATGTAACGTTTGTTCTCGAAAGCCATAACTTTGCTTTGTTTGCATATATATTGTTGGGGTAATTTTCTATTATTCGCTGATAGAGTTGCTTTGCCTCGTCGAATTTATCCATCCTTTGGTATCTTTCCGCTATCCAGAAAAGCGATTTGTGCAAATCGGACTGGGAGGCAAAATCAGTAATATGCCTGTCAAGGGCTGCTTTGGCCTCATCATATCTCTCGGCCATAATAAGAGCCATTATTTCCGACTTTGCAGCGTTTAATCGTGCTTTGTCGGTATGTTGATTTTCAGGATAATCCTGAATGACCCGCTGATAGAAAAGCTGCGCCTTATCGAATTGGTCGTTGCGTTCGTATCTTTCCGCAACCCAGTAGAGCATCTCCGGCAGCTTCCCCTGCCCGGCAAATTCAATTGCCATTTTCTCCGCTTCCGACTTCGCCTCGGCGAATTTCCCTTTGTCTATAAGGGAGCATATATTTTCTTTTGCCTTATAAACCTCTTCTTCTTCATCAGCGTAACAAACCGCCTTATCTGATAATAATATGCCGAGTAATGAAATCAGCAGCAAAATTGCGATTCTTGGAATCATTGAATGAACCTCCTTTTCGGGTATAATTGGTGTTATCATATTTTTCCTTTCCTTGAAAGGGGACAATATAACGATAACAAAGTATCGTCAAGAGAAAAATATAGGCCGATTTCACTTATTGACTGTAAGTCCTTATGGGGGGGGGCATTTACAAACGAAAAAAATTATAAAACTCATGATTAAATTACCGCTAAACCCTGGCGGTTTGGGTAATCTGGCCTGTCAAAAGTTCCAGAACCGCGTGCATTTTCGGGTCGGCCTTGTCGAGGTCCTCGATTTTCCCGCAGGCGTGCATAACCGTCGTATGGTCCCGGCCGCCAAGATGCCCTCCTATTTCCTCCAGGCTGTGCCGGGTAAGCTGTCTGGCTAAATACATACAAATCTGTCTCGGCTCAGCAATGCTCTGGGTGCGCTTCTTGCTGTGCAAATCGGCCAAACGGACATTAAAATGCCTGGCCACGACGTCGGTAATATCACTTATTCTTATATGCCTTGCCGCAATTTCAATCTGCCCGTCTAAAGCGGTCTGGGCCATTTCAAGCGTTATCTCCCTTCCCGTCGTCATCGATACCGCGTAAAGCGTCGTCAGCGCCCCTTCAAGCTCGCGTATATTGGCATGCACCTTTCTCGCTGTGAAGCCCGCCACCTCGTCGCTTATGTCAAGCCCCCTCAGGTGCGCCTTTTTCTGCACAATGGCAATTCGCGTTTCATAGCTTGGCGGGTCAATCCGTGCGACCAAACCCCAGTTGAACCTGCTTATCAGCCGCTCCTCAAGCGAGGGTATTTCCCCAGGCGGGCTGTCGGCGCTTAGTATTATTTGCTTACCCACGCTGTAAAGGGCGTTAAAGGTATGGAAAAACTCTTCCTGGCTTTGTTCGCGTTCGCTGAGGAATTGAACGTCGTCGATTATCAGGGCGTCAACGGTTCGGAACCGGTTTTGAAAACCAGCCAGGTCTCCCTTCTCAATCGCCTGAATAAAGTCGTTTATGAATCCTTCGCAGCTTAACAAGCGTGGAGATGCGCTGCCGGAATTGCGTATCATTTCGTGGCAGACGGCGTGAAGAAGATGGGTCTTGCCGAGACCGGGGCTGCTGTAAATAAAAAGGGGATTATAGACATTACCCGGGGTTTGACTGACGGCGACGCAACTGGCGTGTGCGAGGCGGTTGCTGGGGCCGACAACGAAATTCTCGAAAGTATAATCGGGATGAAGGGTGGGCCTATCAGGTCGTCTTTGGCCGGAGGAATCGGGCTGGGTATGGCCGTTTGGTAAAAATGAAACCGTGACCAGATGCCCCGTGATTTGCCGGGCGGCCCTGGTAAAGGCGATTCGGCAGTTATTCTGCAAAAATTGCGCGCATGCGTCGTCGGGGCAGGCGATTTCGAGCGACCCGCCGGTTAATTTCAGCACGCTAAGATTGTCAAACCATTTGCGCGTGTTGACGGGGTCCAGCTCCTTTGCACGGTCGAGTATATCAGAAAAAATATTTTCAACTTCACCCGCTGCCAAGTCATACTCCTTTACAAATACCGTGCCCAAAACAAACAGAGGTTACCCACTGCAAAGAACCTCCTTGTTGTTTGAGCGGACGAAAAACATCACCCTCTGTAGTTTTTATGATGACCATCCCTGATTTTTCTGAACGATTGGCGAAGTGTAACAACATCGGACGGATTTGTCAAAACAAATCACGAATTGTTCGAGAAAAAGATTCTCTGTTGAGAATAACGAATCAAAACTTGAATTTGTCCTCAAATTCTGCGAAACTGTTTTCGCTATGGGAATTTTTTCCAAAACAATCGGTTACTTCAGGGAACGTTTAGGCAAGACCCGCGATAAGATAAACTCATCGCTGTCCGCCGTGCTGACTATCGGCAGAAATATCGACGACGAATTGCTCGACCAGCTTGAAGAAACGCTCATCAAGGACGATATAGGCGTCGAGACGACGGCCAAACTGATTACAGATTTGCGAGAAGCGTATCGAGACAGAAAAATCAGCACTACACAAGATATAGTGCCTTTCCTGAAAGAACACATCAAGGGCTATTGGCCTCATCAGGACAGGCAACTGTGTATGGCAGCTAACGGGCCGACGGTGATTTTAGTCGCGGGAGTCAACGGCTCCGGCAAAACCACCAGTATTGCCAAGCTTGCCTATATTCTCAGCAGAAACAACAAAAAGGTAATCGTCGCTGCCTGCGATACGTTCAGAGCGGCTGCGGTCGAGCAATTGTCTATATGGGCGCAGCGCATTGGCGCGCAAATCGTCAAGCACCAGATGGGAAGTGACCCGGCGGCCGTCGCATTTGACGCCTGCGAGGCGGCCGTCGCCAGAGGCGTAGATTTTCTAATACTCGATACCGCAGGCCGACTGCATACACAAAAAGACCTTATGAAGGAGCTTACCAAAATCCGCGACGTCGTCAGTAGAAAAATTAACGGCGCGCCGAATGAAGTGCTTTTGGTGCTCGACGCTACTACAGGCCAAAACGCGATTGTTCAGGCAAAGATGTTTACCGCGGCAATCAACATATCGGGAATCTTCTTAGCCAAATTAGACGGCACAGCACGAGGCGGTATCGTCATCGCAATCAAAGACCAGCTTAATATCCCCGTTAAATTCGTCGGCTTAGGCGAAAAGCCCGAGGATATAGCCGAATTCGACCCCGATATCTTTGTCGAAGCCCTCTTCGCATAGGACATTCAATGTTGTGTCTTTTTAATCCGGAGTTCTTTGCCCCATGTAATCAATCCATTGAGGGCAAGGGTTAAAAAGAAGATATAGAGAACTGCGACGAATTTGACGTTGCGTGCGTAATATAAGCCAATACATATAACATCGACGCAAATCCATAGAAGCCACGCCTCAATTTTGCGATGCGCCATAAGGGCTGCTGCGACAAAGCCGGTTATCGTGGCCAAGGCGTCGATATAGGGATACGCCGCCGGCTGCGTAAACAAAGCGGGGAGCCACGTATGAATCCTGCTCATAGTAAAACCTGTAACAATTGATACGCCCACTATTATCGCACCGGCTATAAACCGGGCCTTGCCCGTAGCGAAAGATACCTCCAGCTCTTTCTTTTCGCCTCCGGCCTTTTTCCACGCACTAAGCCAGACCCACCAGCCGTAGAAGCAGTTGCCTATGTAGTAGAACTGCTCGAAGAAATCGGAATAAAGGCGCACTTGGTAAAACAGCACTGCGAAAAGCGAAAAGTTGATTAATCCCAGAGGCCACGCCCAGACAATCTTTTTCGTAATAAGCAGGACATAGACGACGATTAAAAGCGTTGCCGTTAGCTCGATGTAGCTCATCGGGTAGCCCAGAACTGTGAAAAACGCGTTATCCACGTTAAGGAATCTCATCGGAACACCTGCGAAAATGTACTGCAAAGGTCGCTTGGCCGTTTCGTTCTTGAGGCCTACTTAACTTCTACGGACGCATTGACGTCAAAAGGATTTGTTCTGATAGCTAACGAAAACAAATACGGGTAATCGTGTTTCAGGTGTTTCATATAATTCAGCCATTGGGCAAGCAACTGATGGTAAGCCCTTTTTATATCGCTGGCCAGATGCTCATAATCTGAATCGGGCAGCTTTTTCGGGTCAACCCTGTGTGCAAGTTCGTCGGTCAAATGAAAAACCGCCCACAACAGGTTCGTGAATGATTCGTGCTCGAGCAGATTGGGATTTTCCAGCAGGATTAGCAGAAACGGCCTTTTCGATACGAGAAAATTTTTTAGTTCATCGAGGTCCACTTTTTTACGGTCTATGATGCTTGTATGATTTTGTATGGCTTTTCTGACTTTTATAAAGTCCTTGTCTTTCCAGTCCTTTGTTACGACAAGATACTGGCCAATATCGGTTAATTCGGGGTCAAAGCGGGAAAATTTTTTCAGCAATTCCGTGCCAATCTCGCTGAAAAAAGTTCCTATCACCATATTGAGCTTCTTGAGAATCGACTGCTTTTCCCTGTACACAAGCAGCCGATGCAGAACAAGCATAACAATCAGGACATCCACAAAGAGAAAAGCAATGTCGCCGATGAGATAGAGAAAAATATGGTGGAGGTCCCTGAAAATCAAATAGTGAATACAATAAAAAATAACCGATAAAATAACCAGCGCCAACGCCAGCAGGATTTGCCAGTTAAAAAAACGTTTCATCTTCAAATCTCTCTTTATTTTACAAAACGAATCGCCTGATTATGACCAGCCGTTATACGAACACCGTCTTTCAAGCGTCAACATGCATAAATTTTCGCACTGCAAGGCCGATTACAAAGCTTATCGCAGCCACGCTCATACTGACAGTAAACATCTCTATAAAACGCCGTCTGAACGGGAAATCTTTCACAACTGCAAAATAGAAAGTAAAAATTAAAACGAGCAACACGGCCATTCCCAGAGTGACTGATAAAGACAAATGATGGTCCTGAAAAAGAAAATAGGGAAAAACAAGGACGATTACTGTTAGTATATAAGCCAAACCTGTATAAAATGCAGCCTTGAAAGGATTTCTATCCTCTGCCTCAGTTTTCGTGGAAAGATATTCTGAGGCCGCCATAGAAAGACAAGCAGATAATCCCATAATAAGGCCCATTGTCCCGATAAGCCTGGAGTTCTGCAAAGCAAAAGTAAAACCGGCCAATGCGCCGGTAAATTCTACAAGTGCATCGTTTAAACCCAGAACCATTGACCCCATATATTTTAACTTCTCTTCGTTTATCATATTTATAAGTTGATTCTCATGTTCGGATTCCTCCTTTAGAATCTCCCCGACTTCGGGAACGGCGATTAAAATCTCTGCATAGGAAACCTGCGCGTTATCTTCGCCTTTTTCCATCAGCTTGATACCGAATGTAACTCCGAAAATCGCTGATACCGTTATATAGAACCAGCCCCTGAAGACGGAGGGCTTTAAGTCCTTTCCTGAGTATTTCTTCAATACATGGTAATGATGAAGCTCCTCCTCACTGATTTT
>JAFGDN010000019.1 GCA_016932095.1 Sedimentisphaerales bacterium | reverse complement strand
GTTTTGATGATTCCCGCTTTTTGGCCTCCTTTTGTTATAGTTCTCTCCAAGGACTTTTTTACTTCGTAGGATATGGTGATAATGCTGAGCGAAGCGGTGGGCCTCGTCGCGAACATATTGCAAAAGTTTCAATACCGGCGACTGACGCGGTAATCTCAACGGTTTTTTTGTGCCCTGCAAATAGATTTCATCTTCCCGTTTTGCTATCGCCGCTAATTTCAAATTTATAATTTGTTTCTCTGCGCTCTCCGCGTGCTCTGCGGTGAAAAGTTCTTTGAGTGCGGACTCCGCCGCGTGCAATTGCCCTAATCCCCCGTCAATCAAAATCAAATCAGGCCAAAGCTCCTCGCCCCGAAGCGCATATTTATATCTGCGTTTGACCACCTCCGCTATCATCGCGTAATCGTCGCTTCCCTCGACGGTTCTGATTTTGAACCGCCGGTAACCTGCCTTAAACGGCCTGCCGTCGATAAACTTCACCAATGACCCCACCGCCTCTTTGCCGCCGATATTGGCGATATCAATCCCCTCGATAATCCTTATCGAATTGGGCGTATTCAGAATCTTTTGCATCCTCACCAGCGCCTCCGTCGGCTCAGCAGCGAATACTTCCGGCTGAACGTCCTCATCCGGCTCGCCACGCTCATCTAATTTCTCAATCAGCCGAATCCGGTCTCGCAGGACGCCCGCCTTCTCGTATTCCCTCGCCGCCGACGCCTCCCCCATTTGCTTTTTCAATTGCCGCAGCACCGTCGAACGTTTCGATTGCAAAAACTTAATCAAATCCTTAATAATGACCTTGTATTCCTGCCTTTCGATTTTTGCCCCGCACGGCCCGACGCACTGGTTTATACTGTATAAAAGACAAGGCCTGAAAAATCTGCGCTTTTTGTCGTCCGCCCGTATATCCAAATTGCAGCTTCGAAATTTGAATATCTTCTGAAGCTCAACGAATACCGCCCGCAAATCCTTAGCGCTTGCAAATGGTCCAAAGAGCCGGCTTCCGCTTGCCCGTGGCGTGCGCGTTATATACACGCCAGGGAAATCATCACCCATCGTAATCTCCAAATACGGAAACGTTTTGTCGTCGATAAGGTCTGTATTGTAAGGGGGGCGAATGTCCTTTATCAGCCGGGCCTCCTTGAGCATAGCATCGACTTCCGTCTCGGTCTCTAAAAAATCCACCGTCTCGACCTTATTGAGCATCTCCGCAATCTTCGGCCCTCGTGTTTCAACAACATCGGCGCTGGGTTGAAAGTAACTCGATACCCTTGACCGCAGGTTTTTTGCCTTGCCGATATACAGGACTTCTTCTTTGGCCCCCTTCATAAAATACAACCCCGGCCCACTCGGAAATCCCTGTATCTTTTCACGTATCGCTTTTATGTCGCTCATAATTAGCGTTATTGTAATTTTACGAATCGTTTAATTAAAGTGTTTCCTTTCTTTAAATCCGCAATCTGCAATCTGAAATCCGAAATTAAATTCCTTCGTGCCTTAGTGCCTTGGTGGTAAAATCTTTGACTTATGCAAAACAAAATTGAATTAAAGCCCGACCAGACAATCCTTTTTATCGGCGACAGCATCACCGACGCCGACAGGAGCCGCCAATGCTACAAGCCCTTCGGCTTCGGCTACGTTCACTTCATCGCCAAGTTCCTCCTCGCCGGATACCCAACTTACAACCTTAACATCGTCAACAGGAGTATCAGCGGCAATAATACTAGCGATCTCAAAAAACGCTTGTCACGGGATTGCCTCAATCACAAGGCCGATATCCTCAGCGTCCTCATCGGCGTAAATGATGTCTGGCGGCAATTCTTCGACAGACCAAAGAATTTGAGGCCACATACAGACAGCTCTTAACCGAGGTCAAACAGAATTGTTCCAGCCGGCTTGTCCTTGTGTCTTAGTGGTTAACCCATCCCGAAATACGCTACGGCGTTGTTGTGGCAGATATCCTTGACCATTTGGCCTAATAAGCCCATATCATCGGGTAAAAGGCCCTGTTCGACGTCGTTGCCTAAGATATTGCAAAGAATTCTGCGGAAATACTCGTGCCGGGAGAAGGACAGGAAGCTGCGTGAATCGGTCGTCATACCGACGAACCTGCTCAAAAGCCCCATATTCGAGAGCATCTCGATTTGGTCGGTGATGCCCTGTTTCTGGTCTAAAAACCACCAGCCAGAGCCGAACTGTATCTTGCCGGGAACGGAGCCATCCTGGAAATTGCCAATCATCGTGGCCATTAAGGCGTTATCGCGGGGATTAATATTATAGAGTATCGTCTTGGGCAGCTTATCGGCGGAATTTAGCCGGTCTAAGAACTTTGCGAGGGGTTTGGCAACGGCAAAATCGCCTATCGAGTCGAAGCCGGTATTAGGCCCTACTTTGGCAAGCATTTTTGTATTGGTATCGCGTAAAGGCCCCATATGCAACTGCATAACCCAGCCGGCCTCGGCGTCCATAGCCACAAGCTCAAACAGAACAGCCGACTTGAATTTCAACTGTTCTGCCGCGTGCAGGGTTGAGTTTGTCCTGATTTTTTCAAAGATTTTCTCGATTTCCACCGCGGTGAAGTCCTCGACGAAAGGCATATCAAGCCCGTAATCCGACAGCCGGCAGCCCTCATTATGGAAAAACTCGTGCCTTTTACGCAGCGCCCCGAGATACGAATCGAATTTGCGTATATCGCCGCCTGTAAGCCCGGCGAGCTTGTCGATAAAGGCGTTCAGCTCCTTGACGTTCTCCGTCGCGAAGGCCTTGTCGGGCCTGTACGCCCCGAAAACCTTTATCTTGAAGCCGTCCTTTTTGATTTTTTTATGATGCTCGAGAGTATCGAGCGGGCCTTCCGTCGTGCAGACAAACTCGACGTTGGCCTTGCTCAAGAGGTTCCTGACGCTGAATTCCTTCGTCCGCAGCATTTCGCTGCAGGCGTCATAAATTTCTTTGGCGGTATCCGCGTTCAACAGCTCATTTATGCCGAAATACCGCTTCAGCTCGAGGTGCGTCCAGTGATAAAGGGGATTGCGCAGGGTATAGGGCACGGTTTGGGCCCATTTCTCGAACTTTTCGGAGTCGGTTGCGTCTCCCGTAATATATTTCTCCTCGATGCCGTTGGTCCTCAGCGCCCGCCACTTATAGTGGTCGCCAGCCAGCCACACCTCGGTAAGATTCTTGAATGAATAGTCCTGTGCAATCTGCTCCGCGGGCAAATGATTATGATAATCGTATATGGGCAGCCGCTCGGCGTACTCGTGATACAGCCGGCTTGCCGTTTTTGTCTGAAGCAGGAAATCTTCCGTTATAAATGTCTTTGCCATAATCTGTTACTCCTTCTGATTTTGCGTTTCACTTGATGATGTGTCTTCCCGTTTATACGTTGGCTTTTTGAATTCGGCCAGCTTCTTCGCGTATTCGGCGACCGAGTTCGTCGCCTGCTGGTATCGCTCTGACCTGACCTTGGGCCTTTCCTTTTCGAGCTTGTTTTCCCTCCACTGCCATATCCCGTAAGCAATCCAGCCGATGACCACAGCCACGGCCGAGCAAATGATTATTACCCAAAACAGCGTCATACTCATAACCGCACCTATGCAAACCTTTTCAAAAACTATCCATTTTACCAGGCCGAATATAACCGATGCCCCGCAGCCCGTCAACCCGCAAATTCCTCTGTTTGCACAAAGTGATGTTTTTTATGTTCAGCCGACAGGTTTGACTCGTTTTTTCGTCCCCGCAGAATTTACAAAATCACAGCCGATTTACATGCCCCCAAACCTTTACGATAATCGTATAATGACTTGGAATTTTTATGCGGTTTTGGAATTCTGAGATGATTGAGAGATTTGATAATACTTTTGTTGGACCGAATCAAAACAAAATCAAACGCCTCGGCTTTATATCAATTATTTCAGCAGTCGCCGCTATTCCCCTGCTGTTTATATCTGTCCATAGGGTTTACGCCCTTCAAAAAGCCGAAGTATGCCTCGCGAGAGAAACAACTCTCTACAGAACGGTTGACGCCATTGGCTCTGTCCTGCCTTTTATATCTGTAATATTCGGCGTTTTGTCGCTCATTCGCTTCATACGAAATAAAACGCGCTTCACATCGGCAATTCCGGCGCTGGCCGGCATAGCGCTTGCCGCCGCAGTATTCAGCGCCTATTTCCTGGCTCTTACAGCCCTTGCTGAAAACCGTCTTTATTAAGCTCTAACTACACAGTATATGTGGATGCGCTCGTGTCGCCGCCCCGGCCGGTCCAGTTGGTATGGTAAAACTCGCCCCTCGCCTTATCGACCCGCTCGTATGTATGAGCGCCGAAATAATCACGCAGTGCCTGCAAAAGGTTGGCAGGCAGCCGCTCGTGCCGGTAGCCGTCGTAATAAGCCAATGCCGCGCTGAGCGTCGGGACCGGGATACCTAATTTGACCGCCGTCGTAACAACCCGCCGCCACGACGACTGCGCCTTCGTAACCGCCCTCTTGAAGAACGGGTCAATCAGCAGGTTCTCGATATTGGGGTTCTTGTCGAACGCCTTTTTAATCTCGCCAAGGAATACTGAGCGAATTATGCAGCCGCCTCGCCACACGAGCGCGATGCCGCCATAGTTGAGGTTCCAGCCGTATTCCTTCGCCGCCGAGCGCATCAGTTGATAGCCCTGCGCATAGCTGACGATTTTCGAGGCGTATAGCGCCATTCGCAGGTCGTTGATGAATTTCTGCTTGTCGCCCTTGAACGCCGCCTTGGGGCCTTTCAAAATCTGTGACGCCTTTACGCGGTCTTCCTTCAGGGCCGACAGACATCTCGCGAAAACCGCCTCGCCAATCAAAGTCAACGGCTGGCCCGAATCCAGCGCCGCGACAACCGTCCATTTGCCCGTTCCCTTTTGCCCCGCCGTATCCAGAATCAAATCAATCACCTCGTTACCCTGCTCGTCTTTATAGGCCAGGATGTCCCGCGTGATTTCAATCAGGTATGAGTTCAATTCGCCTTTATACCATTCCGCGAAAACATTGTGCATTTCCGAATTGCTCAAACCCAGCACTTCCTTCATCAAATGATACGTCTCGCAAATCATCTGCATATCGCCGTATTCGATGCCGTTATGCACCATTTTCACAAAGTGCCCGGCGCCGTTTTCGCCAATCCACTCACAGCAGGGTTCCCCCGCGTCCGTTTTGGCGCAAATCGCCTGGAATATCGGCTTGACGCTCGTCCACGCCGCAGGCGACCCGCCCGGCATAATCGACGGGCCTTTCAGCGCCCCTTCCTCGCCGCCCGAGACGCCCGTGCCGATATAAAGCTTGCCTTTGCTTTCGACGTATTTTGTCCTGCGAATGGTATCCGGGAAATGCGAGTTGCCGCCGTCGATAATAATGTCGCCGGCCTCAAGATGAGGCAGCAGTTGCTCGATAAAATCATCGACCGCCTGTCCCGCCTTGACCATCAGCATAATCTTTCTGGGCTTTTTGAGGTTGGCCGCAAGCTCCTGAATCGATTTACAGCCGATGATTTTTTTGCCCTTCGCCCTCCCCGTTACAAAATCATCCACCTTCGAGACCGTCCTGTTGAAACAAGCGACGGTAAACCCCTTGCTTTCCATATTCAAAATCAGGTTCTCACCCATCACCGCCAAACCGATTAGTCCGATATCCGCCTGTGCCATTTTTCCGTTTCCTTTCTGTGTATTCTATTATTCCCGTTTTTTTACCTGCCCTTCGTAAAGAGCACAAGTCAAAAGAACACACGAGCACAAGCAACTTGTGCACTTATGCCTTGTGCACTTGTGCGCTTTTCTTCGTTGATTCTAAGCCCGTCGGCAGCTTTTTGCAAGTGAGCAATTTCCTTAATTTCACCGCTGAGAACGCGGAGGCCGCAGAGGGGCTTCATTTATGATTGATTATTGATGAATGACGATTTAATTTACCGTTGAAAAAATATATGGCTTGCGTAGAATTGGATGAGCGATATGAAAATATGTAATAAGGCGCATATTCATGAAAGATATTTGTTATCTATGTGGCAAACTTATACAACATGAAGAATTGTCTGATGACCATGTTGTGCCAAAACAAATTATTAAACGTAAGCAACCAAAAACTAAAGGATTTGATTACGCAGGTGTGTTGCCTTCACATGAAAAATGCAATAATCAGTTCGGTCCTGAAAAATGTTGCCAAAAAGCGATGAAATTAATAGAGGTTCTTCATGATGACAACTGCTTCTTGAAAAGACAACATCGAGACAATCCAAACATAAATATTTTAGCCATTAATTCGGCTTGTCTTAGTGATTTTTCAAGGCAGGATTTGAAATATTTTAAGTTTATCGATGTTCGAAATAAGGGCCTTTCTGAATGGTCGACTCTATCGTTTTTCACAGACAAAACTAAAACTGATCCTATTAGACAGTCACTTTTTGTTTCATTCTCGGTTCTCGCAAAAAGCGCTGCGGCTTTATTGATTTCTCGGCGACTTAAAAATATCCCCAAACAGTGGCGAATTATTGCCATTCCTTATTATGGGAAAGGAAACACGTTTGATTTGGATGACATAGCTGGAAATACAAAACCATTTGATATAGGTGTTAAGGTTTGGCTTTATCCTGCTAATAACGGAAATTGGTGGATAACTTATAAAGCATGTGATATTGTCGTTTTTATGTTTTTCTGGTTGTCTGGTATAAGTAGCGACATTGAAGAAATAGTGCCCTTTCGACCCTCTGCACAATGCTTTGAATTTCAATCTACATGTCTTATTGACTTAATTGATTATCAGTGGAAACAAATTTGATATTGCGGAGAAATCGGGGGATGCCTTTTCAATTCCTTAATAACGTGCCGCGAGAAATCGGATAGTTGGGCAACAGAAAACAGTGTAAATCAGTGTCTAAAAATACAGTGTCAATCAGTGTCTTTTATCCGCGGGTAACTTCCGTCTGCCAGTCTATATAACGTTTCACCCGCGTGATGCACAACTAAAATTCCTTTATCCTCCTTATGCTCGTAATTTTCAATCTCGATTTGCGACGGGTCCATATAGCCGAGGTTGATTTTCCTGCATCGTTCCCTGCTGATTCCCGTCGCCAAAACGACGTTGACCCTCGGCTTCTCAACGCCGTTGTTGTATGTCCCGATTCCCTTGACGTGCGTGCAGTGCGCCATTGCCCCGCCGGGGAAATCCTTGAATCTGTCCCACTGCTTCAAAAAATAATCGCGTGTATGGTAGCCGAGCTTTTCAATCATTTTGCCGTGTGTATAAGAAATCTCCCTGATATGCGGGGCGTAAATAATCAGCATTCCTCCGTCTGCCACAACCGGCTCCAATTTATACATCACCTTCCCCGCCGTCCATATCTCGTCATACATTTCGTGCGCGATACCCAGCACCGTCTTAAAGGGCCTGTCTTTGTAAACGATATGCACCTTTGCCGACAGGTCCGCCGCCTTCTCCCACGCCTCTTTACAATCCCCGATGAATATACCTTTGAGCGAGTCATCTACTGCCACAATCGCGATTAACTCGTGCGGCATCTTTATAAACGACGCCGCCTTTTCCACAACCGCCCGCGTCGCCGTCCATTTCGTCCCGTTTATCACCGGGTTTGTGATTACCGCGCCTAACCAGTGGAAAAAGTTGATGATTTCCGCACCGGCTATCCCCGGGAAAATATACTTGTGCCCCCCCGAAAAGCCGACCACCTCGTGCGGAAACACCGGCCCCAAAATGAAAAATTCATCGTAATCGAAAATCATCTTATTGATTGCGACGTTTACTTCCTGGCTGAACAATCCGCCCGTCAGTTTCTCAATTTCACAAGCCGCTATCACCCCGATTGACTTAAACGTCTCGGGTTTCTCCCACAAATGATTATAAAACCCGACGGCCTTGTATTTTGCATTGCGCTGTGCCGGCGTCAATCCCAGCCGGACGCAAATCTGCTCCTCGCTTATCGGCTGATGCGTACCCAAAGCCACTAACACGTCCAAGTTTTTAACCTTGCCCCCGATGCAGTCGTATATCGCCTTAAAAACATCCCCAACCGGCCCCGACCGCGTATTATCCGGCACAATTACAAGGATTCTCTTGCCCGAACAATCCTTCTGCGCAAAATACTCCCTCACCGCCTCGCTCATCTGCTCGATGGTTACAACGCCTATCTCATTTTGCCGTTCAATCACCATTTTACACCACTTTTACCGCAGAGACCGCAGAGCACGCAGAGATTATTTTATTTTTTCTCTGCGGTCTCCGCGTGCTCGGCGGTGAATCATTTCTCCCAGTCAGGTTTTTCCGGCAGGCACGCGTCAAACTCCGCAATCAGTTTTTTCTCGTACTGGCCCGCGTATTTACCCTTTATAAACCTGTCAAACGCCTCGTCGCAAAATCGCTTCCACGACTCGGTTTCCCTGCCCGGTATAACGGGAAAAAACAATGCATTATTTTTTCTGGCCGCATTCAAATCACCCAGAGCGTCGCCAACCATTAAAACGTGGTCTTTCTCGTATCTGTCCTTCGTGGCGTATTCGAGATGTTGTGCCTTTGTTCCCATTTCCTGCCCCGCGATGACCTCGACGTATTTGGCGATATCGTGCTCCTTCCATTCCCTGCTCAGCGCCTCCCCGGGCGTCGCCGACACCACTATAACGTCCGCCTTTGGCTTTATCTTCTCCAGACACTCCCGCACGTATGGGAATGGCGGTATTCCTTTTACGATTGCCCTCACCGCCTGGTTCACCTTCAAGCTCCAGTCCAGCGCCTGCTCCAATTCCCTTTTTGCCTGCGGGTTTTTGGCCTCCGCTATTGCTTTTTTAAGCCCGTCGTTGCTCAGGACGCTTTTCGGGTCATCTACCCACTCGAAATAATACGTCGGCTGAGGCGCCTTAAAACCCCTTTGCATAACCATCGGATGATTGGGCAGCAGTTCCGACAATATCCTTTTGAGGGTCTTATGCCTGTTTGCACCGCGGGTCTTGCTGAATAAATCCGCAAAAACCCGACATTCCCTCGCCGCCTCGGCCACCGGCTGTAATCCGAAACACGCCACCGTCCACGGGCAGAAGCACTCCCGCTGCTTGATGCCCATCGTATCGAACACACATCCGTCCGAATCAATTCCTATGAAAAATCCCTTTGTCGCCTTGAATTTTTTCAAAGGCGCCGCCGCATCAGTCATTAAATTGCCCTTTTATCTTTTCCCCTTGGGGGGAAACAGGACCTCTTACACCGCCCGATGTCCGCTATAAGTTATTTATTATTACTATTTTTACCCCGGTAATGCAATCCGTAAAATCCGACGTAAGAAACTTGATATCTACCGTTCGTTTTGGCCCCTCGGCATTTCATTAGGCAATCCACAATGGACGTGTCAATTCGGACTTGATATAGTATAGTTGATTATGAAGCCGATTGACAGTTCGACTGCGCATAGAATTATTTTTTCGGCGAGGACATTAGCCATTATTACCGTTTGTTTTGCGGCCTATATCCCCGCGATGAAAGCTGGCTTTATATGGGATGACGATTATTATGTAACCAATAACCAACTGCTGACAGAGCCGGGCGGATTATATCGAATCTGGACTTCAGGAACTGTTACCTCGCAATATTTCCCCCTCACATACACAACATTCTGGTTGGAGTATCGCCTCTGGGGTCTCAATCCCGTCGGCTATCACGTTGTAAATATCGCCATTCATATCATAAATTCTCTGCTCCTGTGGCTGGTTCTGAGGCGGCTGTCCATCCCGGGCGCCTGGTTTGCCTCGGCCGTCTTCGCCTTACACCCCGTTCAGGTTGAATCTGTTGCCTGGATTACCGAACGGAAAAACCTCCTCATGCTTTTGTTTTCTCTTCTGTCGTTTCTTTGCTGGCTTAAATTTGTTCTCGATAATAAAACGGGACCAAAAGCAATTTTACTTTATGTTGCCTCTCTTCTGCTCTTCGCCCTGGCTCTATTCGGCAAGGCAACCGCCTGCACGCTTCCCCCCGCGATGCTGCTTATTTTATGGTTCAAACGCATTCCTCTCCGTGCCCGACGCATTCTTGAGATTTTCCCTTTTTTCGTAATGGCCGTCGGAATGGGGCTTTTTATAATGTGGTGGGAACAACATCATCAGGGAACTGGAACAATAAATCTCGGCTTGAACCTGCTCGACAGATTCTTAATCGCCGGCAGGGCATTATGGTTTTACCTTTCAAAACTCTTCTGGCCCGTCAATCTTACATTTAGCTATCCTCGCTGGAATATAGACCCTGCCGCGATTCGCCAGTATCTCTGGCCCGCCGCGGGCATATTGTTAATTATCTCCGCCTGGCTGCTGCGCAAACGCCTCGGCAGGGCGCCCCTGACCGCAATATTATTTTTCGCCGTTACCTTGTTCCCAGTTCTCGGTTTTTTCTCCCTGTTCACTTTTATGTACACTTTCGTGGCCGACCATTATCAGTATGCCGCCTGTATTGGCCCCATCACTCTTGTCGCAGCGAGCGGCGCTCTGTTTATGCGAAAGTCAATTCCCGGCATAAAATTTATTGTCCCGCTGATAGCGAGTGCTGTGCTGCTGACTCTTGCCTCCCTTACCTGCCTGCAGTCCGGAATCTACCTCGACAAAATGTCCTTGTGGAAAAACACCGTCAATAAAAATCCCGGCTCATTTCTCGCCAATGCTCAGCTCTTTAAATTGCTGTTTGACCAGGGAAATGTCCCTGAAGCAAAATTTCATCTCGAACGGGCGCTTCACCTTGCCCCTTACGTGCAGAAAATAGATTCACGGGTTTATGCGTCGCTGCATTACCAAATGGGTCTTGTCCTCGAAAAAGAGGGTAAATTGTCCGACGCCGCCGGACAATACCAGAAGGTGCTTGACGCAACAGATTATTTTGAGGTCAGAATGACTGCCTATTATCACCTTGGAAAAATTTTATCCCTCCAGAATAACATCGAGCCCGCTCGGGAACATTTACTCCGGGCAATTGAAATTGCGCGACATCATCATAATGACTATATACTCAATGTGGCTTCTGCGGAATTGATTTTGTTAAACGAAAAGAGCAAGCATCCTGCCAAGTGATGACCAATGGAGCGTTTTGCTTCGGCGTTCCGTCTCCGTCCGTTATTATCTTTTGCCTTTTAACTCAGGTTTTTCTGTGTCTTTGCGCGGCAATATAAAAATTTCCGGCGTCTTCGCGTCTAAACCCCGCTAAAGGCCGAGAAGCCGCCATCGACGGGGACGACAATACCCGTAACAAACTTGGCCGCGTCGCTGACTAACCATAGCATCGTTCCCGTCAAATCATTCGGCTGGCCGAACCTTCCCATAGGCGTATGCTCGATTATGGTTTTGCCGCGAGGAGTTAATTGGCCCGTTTTTTCATCGGTTAACAGGAACCGGTTTTGCTCAGTTAAAAAGAACCCCGGGGCTATGGCGTTTACGCGAATATCCTTCGAGTAATTCTGGCAGATATGCACCGCAAGCCACTGCGTAAAGTTGCTCACCGCCGCCTTCGCCGCAGAATACCCGCAAATCTTCGTCAACGGCCTAAAAGCGTTCATACTCGATATATTCAGTATTACCCCCTGTTTTTGCTCTGCCATCGCTTTGCCGAACACCTGGCTGGGAAGTATCGTCCCTATGATATTCAAATCTAACACCCCGCGAATCGCATCCATCGGCAAATCGAAAAACGTCAAACTATCCGAAGTCGTCGCCTCTTTCTTGTTGCCCCCCGCCCCGTTTATCAAAATATCCACCCTGCCCAATCTGCCGATAATCGTCTCCCTCGCCTCTTCTAATTGTTTCTTATCCAGCACGCTGCATTTTACCGCCAGCGCTTTGTCTTCCGTCGTCTGGCGTCTGTCTTCTGCTATTCGCCTGCGGTCATCTATACTCTCTCTTCTATCTTCTGCCCCCTCTCGCCAGTCCTCTAAGGCCTGTCTTCGGTCCGGCGTATCCCGTCTTTCTTCTTCTGCCTTCTGTCTTCTGTCTTCTGCATTCTGTATTCCGCCTTCATTTATTTCATCCGCTACCCTTTTTGCCGCGTCTTCCATCAGGTCCAATACCGCCACCTTTGCTCCCGCCGCGGCAAGCGCTCTTGCCATTTCGCTGCAAAGAACCCCCCCTGCCCCTGTTACTACCGCTACCTTACCCGTCAAATCAAATTTCTCTTCCATTTTTCAATCCTTTTTTTTACCGCCAAGACGCCAAGATATCATTGGTTACGTAATTCGTTTGTCGGTTGCGCTGCTCGTTTCGTCAATCGTCTTGCGGTTGCGTCTTTGGACGCTTTACGTTCAACGCAACCGATATGAGCCGCGTAACCGCAACCGTTTAACGCAACCTAATCATTTATTCTTCTTCATTTCTTCTTGCTTTCGTGGTTAATAGTTTTTCATTCGATAAATATCGGCTTAATGTGCCTCTGGTAAATATTTTCCGTAACGTTCGGCCCGATTATCCTTTTGCATTCCGCCGCCGCATCGATAAATTCTTTGCCCATCTCCGCGGCAATTTTGTATCCCAGGTGCAAAAGCTGCCTGAAATTCGGATTATACCGCCCGCTCGACTCGTCGTGCCTGAGCTCATCATCGAATTTTTTCGCTCCCCATTCCGCGACAACCTCAGGCAAAGGCAGTTTATCCCGGTCGATATCAATAACCTCAGCGTATGGTTTTGTCAACTCATCAATTCGCGAATACGCCCCTTCGTAAATCTTTTTTGCAATCTCAAGGTATTCCCCGCCCGAAAGCGCAAGACCCGCAACCTCCTCAAGCCAGGTTGTCCCGGCCGTCTTGACGTGAAGCCCCGCCCCGAATTTCTTTATCGCACGGTTAATCGCCCCGTATATCGAAAACTTGTCGCTTCCCGAATGAACGCTTATTTTCAAATTGGCCGGCAGGCCGAACTCCCGCTTGGCAAACTCAATCGCCCTTAAGTCCTGCTCGAATTCCCTCGCGAACCGCTCGATGTCGCCCTCGTAATCGACGCCCTTGTTGAACCTGCCTGAAAATTTTGGCGCTATTGTCTGAATTGGGATTTCCTCCCGCGATACCGCCGCTAAAATGAAAAACAATTCTATCGGCGTTTGCGCCGCCTGGGCCTCGTCAATCGAAAGCTCGGTTATAAAATTACTAACGCCTTTTTTGGCGACTATGTGCCTGTATAATTTCCCCGCCTCCTTAATCGCGGCGAGATACCTGCCCGCTATCGCCCGGACCAAATCCTCGCCGACGGTCAAATTGTCCGATATTTCCGATAGAACCGACCCCTCGATATATCTTTCTGCGCCCTCGATAAAATTATCGACATCTTCCCGCGGCGCGGGCCTGCCGATGAAATCCGCCGCGTCTAAGGTGAAAAAATCGCACGATTCGATAAAGTTATCGACGTTTTTCAAATTTATATGGTCCGCGTCAACGAAATACACCCCCTCCCACATCATCGAGTCGGCCGCACTTTGCGCTTCCACCCTGACCGCCGCCGGCTTTGTCCCGATGAGCGTATGCTCACGATGCGACTTGTTCCAGACAGGCGTTACCTCCACACCGGCTCTGCCCGCCTCGATTATCGCCGCAAGCAGCGCCTCGCCCTGCTGACCGAACCGGTCCCCTATCCCGAATGAATAATCGCCCAAAATCATTTCTTGTCCACAATTTGTAAAACGGGGCTTGCCCCGCCAACCTGTCTTATTTTAATCGCTGATTATGCGGATTTCACGGTTTTTTTACACGGATTAAATCAGTATCTAATTCGTGGTTCTGGAATTTACCTTTACGTTTTCGAATGTAATCTTTTGAGTGCCGGCGAGAACGTCGGCGTTTTCGACGTTATTGAATGAGCAATCCTTCAGGTGAATATCCGTAATTGACGGCTTGCTTTCAAAGCCGTGAAGGAAAAGGACGTATTTGCTTTTTTGGCTTGTTACGTTCTCGATATTGATGTTTCGGACGGTCGGCAGGTACGGGCCGTTTTCGGCTTCGCCGAAATAAAAATTGATATTGAAAATGGCCTCGTTGACCTCGCCGATTTGGATGTTTCTCATATAGATATCTTCGATGAAGCCGCCTCGCATCGCGTTACTTTTGATTCGCAGGGCCTGGCGCAGGCGGGGCGAATCCATTTTGCAGTTCTCGATAAAAACATTCCTTACGCCGCCCGACATTTCGCTGCCCAGAACTACCCCGCCGTGGCCGTCTTTCATTCGGCAGTTGCGGACGACTATGTTTTCGCAGGGGACGTTGACCCGCCTGCCGTCGTTATTTCTGCCCGATTTTATCGTAACGCAGTCGTCGCCGTTATTGAAGTAGCAGCCCGTGATTACCACGTCTTTGCAGGAATCGGGATTGCAGCCGTCATTGTTGGGGCCGGGGCCGATGATACTGGCATTGCGGACCGTGATATTCTGCGAAAGCACGAAATGAACGTGCCACATAGGAGAATTTGTGATTGTAACACTGTCGATGAGAATATTTTTGCATTTGTAGGGCTGTATCATATTGGGCCTCAGGTAATGACCTGCTCCGAATACACGTTTTTCAACCGGCACGCCGTCCCTGCCATAGTCGTTTAAGATATTGATGTCATTGGCGTCCGCCTGGCTGAACGCCCATTGCCACCAGTTCTCCTCGTTTGCCTGGCCGTCTAATGTGCCTTTACCCGTTATCGCGATATTTTCCTGCTCGTATGCGTAAACATTAGGCGAGTAATTTATGCACTCGATACCCTCAAATCGCGTCCAGACAGTCGGCAGGTATTTATTGGGGTCGGTTGAGAATTTAATGACGGCCCCTTCTGATACATAGAGATTTACGTTGCTTTTTAGATGAATCGCCCCGCTGATGTATGTGCCGGCAGGCACCACCACCCGTCCGCCGCCCGCCTTGTTTGCCGCTGTTATCGCTTTCTCGAAAGCCATCGTGCAATCGCTTTGGCCATCGCCAGCCGCGCCGTAGTCGGTTACATTAAAATCCCGGTCGGGAAACTTCGGCTCGCTTATCCTGCCGAGAATCTCATCGACCTGCTCCCACCCGGCTATCGCCTCGCCGCTCAAAGCGGTTAAAAGAATAACACAGAAGCAAACTTTCAGGAGCATTTGCGGCTGAGTTACTTTTCGGGCTGCTTTTAACATATATATCTTCTTTTTAACATAGGGCTGCACACACTCTTAAAACCGGCGAAATTAGAACTGCTGCAGGAAGCGCAGGTCGTTTTCATAGAGTAACCTGATATCGGGGATGCTGTATTTTCGCATAGCTAAGCGTTCGATGCCGAATCCGAAAGCCCAGCCGGTGTATTTTTCGTTATCGATACCGACGGCGTCGAAGACGTTGGGGTCAACCATACCGCAGCCGCCCATTTCGACCCATTTTTCGTTGCCTGCCCTGTCGGCCAGCAGCAAATCGACCTCTGCGCTTGGCTCGGTGAACGGGAAAAAGCTCGGGCGAAAACGCCACTTGGCGTCTTTGCCTAAAAACGCCTTTATGAACTGGTCGATAGTGGTCTTCATATCGACCATTGATACGCCTTCATCTACGACAAGGGCCTCGAGCTGGTGAAACATAAACATATGGGTCGCGTCAACGGTATCGGGCCTGTAAACCCGTCCGGGGGCGACGACGCGAATAGGGGGTTTTTGCCTTTCCATTACGCGAATCTGAATCGTCGAGGTCTGGCTTCGTAAAAGGGTGCCGTCATCGACGTAGAAATTATCAAGTGGGTCGCGGGCCGGGTGTTCCGGCGGGATGTTCAAGGCGACGAAGTTATGGTATTCGTCCTCGACTTCCGGGCCGTATGCGATTGAAAAACCCATTCTCGCGAAAATCTCAAGCAGCTCGTTTATGGTCTGTATGATGACGTGTCGTTTTCCGATTCGCGGTATTCGGCCGGGCAGCGTAACGTCTATAAGCTCCCTTTTCCTGTCCCGCTCGGCGTGAGTGATTTTTTCCCTAAGCCCCTCGAAGGCGGCGCTGACCTCATTTTTAACCTTGTTTGCCAACTGGCCCGCGGCGGGACGCAGCTCGGCGGGGCATTTGCCTATCTGGGTCAGCATCTGCGTTACAAGACCTTTTCGGCCTAAGTATTTTATGCGGAACTGCTCTAATGAGGCCGAATCGACGATTGCCTTTAGCTGGTCGAGGGCCTCTTTTCCGATTTTCTCGAACTGGTCGAGCATTATAACCTCTTTTCACCGCAGAGCACGCAGAGATGATTTTTAATATTTCTTTTCTCTGCGGTCTCAGCGTCCTCGGCAGTGTGATTTCATATTTTCGCGGGGTTTGCGGCGGCGACGACTGCATCAAAACCGGCGGGGTCGGCGATGGCTATTTCACTGAGCATCTTGCGGTTAATCAGGATATTGGCTTTTTTAAGCCCCGCAATGAGCCGGCTGTACATAATGCCTCGCTCCCGGCAGGCGGCTGTTAGCCGCGTTATCCATAATGCCCTGAAGTTTCTCTTTCTCAGCTTCCTCCCGACACGTGCGTAAACACCTGCGCGACGCCTGGCGCCCTTAGCGGCTCGATATAAATGGCCGGCGGAGCTGCGATAACCTTTAACGTCTTTTAGAACCCGCTTATGGGCTTTATGTCTGGCGGCGCCTTTTCTTACTCTGGCCATAACTTTCCTTTCTAAACCCGACCTGATAATTGCCCACTGAAAGTGGGTGCCCACCGATAAATCGGGGGCTAAACATCCGCGGGGCTTGCCCCGCACTGCACATTATTTGCCGATATATCTTTTTATATTTTCCGCGTAAACGCCTGTCAGCGCGCCGGGACCTGTAAGTCGGCGCCGACGTTTGGCGTTTTTACTGTTCATCAAATGACCCGAGCCGGGGTGTTTATACCTGAGCTTTCCCTTCGCGGTCAGCTTGAACCTTTTCTTTATTCCTTTATGTGTCTTTAGTTTGAATTTAGGCATTTTCTATAATCCTGAAAAAAACACGTCTGTAACGGCGCATAACAACAGCATCGGCCGTAAATAAGGGGATAAGCTTAAACTATTTAAGAGCAAAGGTCAATAGTGTTTTCCCCCGTAATCGTCACAAAGATTGTGGGGAATTTTTGGGACAGTTATAATATCGTTCTTTTGTTGCCAGTTTGTGCGTAAGCTGGTAAAATATAAGGCATGAAACAAACAATTCTGCATGACAGACGGCAGGAAACTATAGAGGCCAAAACCCGTTGGTTTAGGTCGTTATCTATGGCCGAACGTATGGAGGTCTTCTGCAGCTTCACAGACCTCGCCTTGTCGGTCAATCCCCGCTTGAAGGACCGAATGAATGTTAAACCGACTACAGGACGTGTTCAGGTTATTTCAGCAGCACGAGGTTAAATATATAGTCATCGGAGGAATCGCCTCTGTGATGTATGGTGTGCCTCGCGCCACCTTTGATTTGGATATTTTGATTGAAGCCACTACCGAAAACGTTCAGCGTCTTTTAGCAGCAATGCAAAACGCGGGCTTTGGCACGGCAACAATGACTAACGCCCAGGACGTTCTGGCTAATGAGATTACAGTATTCAATGACCGTGTCAGAATTGACGTGCAGACAAGTACCCCGGGCGTCACTTTCCAGGATGCCTGGAACCGGCGAAAAACTGTAACTTACAACGGGCAAAAGTTTTTTATCCTGTCTAAGGAAGACCTCATCATCTCTAAAAAGGCCTGCGGACGTGATATTGATTTGGAAGATGTTCGCCTGCTGGAACTGCCCGATGACGAACAGACGAATAAATCATAGAAGGACGGGGCTTGCTCCGCCGAATCGATGAAAATATATATCGAAAATTTGGCTAATTTTGTCGGCCGGGAAATTACCCTTGCCGGCTGGATTTATCAGGCACGGTCAAGCGGCAAGATACAATTTATCATCCTGCGGGATGGGACCGGCCTTTGCCAATGCATTGTTGAAAAGGGCAAAATCAGCAATGACCTCTTTAATAAGTTGGAGCACTTGGGTCAGGAATCGTCGCTGACGATAACAGGCGTTGTAAGAGCCGAGCCGCGCAGCGTCGGCGGATATGAGCTGGCCGTAACAAACGCTCAAATCATTCACTCAACGACCGATTACCCTATTACGCCGAAAGAGCACGGTATCGACTTCCTTTTGAAACACAGGCACCTGCACCTTCGAAGCAGCAGACAATGGTGCATAGGCAAAATCAGGCATACGGTCATCGACGCCATCAGGCGGTTTTTCAACGATAATGGCTTCACGCTCATCGATACGCCGATACTGATGGCCGCAGCCGGCGAGGAGGAGCAGACGCTTTTCGAGGTCGATTACTTCGGCGAGCCGCTATACCTCAGCCAGACCGGCCAATTGCATCTCGAATGCGCCGCAGCCGCCTTCGGAAAAGTTTACTGCTTCGGACCGACGTTCCGCGCCGAAAAAAGCAAGACCCGCAGACACCTCACCGAATTCTGGATGGTCGAGCCGGAGGTCGCGTTTATTGACTTGGATGGCCTGCTGGAATTGGCCGAAAATTTCGTTTCGTATGTCGTTTCGCGTGTTTTACAGGATAACAAACCACAGATTGAGACGCTCGGCGCCGATATCGCCGGCCTTGAAAATATCAAGCCCCCATTCTATCGCCTGACCTACACCGAGGCAGGTGAAATCCTCACCGGCGAAAAAACCGCCAAATTTATGGCTGAACAAATAACTCAATTGAACCAGCAAAAAGATACAATCGAAAAACGAATCGCCGAGTTGGAAAACGAGCAAAAGGGCCAAATCAAACAATGGAAGCGCGATAAAAACGCGGCCGAACTGATTGCATTGCGAAGCGACCTCGACGAGGTGAACATAAAAATTGAGAACAATCCCAAACACGCCAAGCTTGCCGCTGAATTCCAGTGGGGCAAAGACCTCGGCGGCTCTGATGAAACCATTATCTCCCAAATGCACGACAAACCCGTCTTTGTTACACATTACCCAAAAGTAGCCAAGGCCTTTTATATGAAAACCGACCGGACTAATGATAAGGTCGTGCTCAATTTCGATATGCTCGCCCCCAACGGTTTCGGCGAAATCATAGGCGGCTCCGTCAGGGAAGACGATTATGACATACTCTTGAAACGAATCGAGGAAAAGGGCTTAAAACCGGCAAACTACGATTGGTATCTCGACCTGCGTAAATTCGGCTCAGTCCCTCACGGCGGTTTCGGCCTCGGCGTCGAACGAACCATCGCCTGGCTCACCGGTGAGCCCCACATCCGACAGTGCATCCCATTCCCCCGTATGATGGACAAGGTTTATATTTAATCCGGCTCGCCCAATGGATAAAGAACAGATTGAAAAACTCGCTAAAGACCCGCGATTTATCCCCGGCATTTACAATTACTGCGACCGGTGGTGCGAACGTTGCGCATTTACCTCGCAGTGTATGAATTATGCGTTAAGCGAAGATGAGATTGACAATCCCCAGACGCAGGACATTACCAACAAGGCCTTTTGGGACCAATTGCACGACATATTCAAGATAACGTTTGAAATGCTCGAAGAGTCAGCGAAAGAAATGGGCATAGACCTTGATGCTATTGACAGCGAAGAATTCGCCAAACAGCAAGAGCAAATTCGCAAAACTGTCAAACGACAGCCCTTTACCAGAGCTGCCCTTGCATACACAAAAATGGTGGACGCCTGGTTCAAATCAAATAAGGACTTACTCGAAGAAAAAGGTAACGAGCTGTGTTCACTTGCCGAAGCCGAAATTCCCGGCACAAGGCCTGTTAAAGAAGCGCTAAGGATTCAGGATTGCCTCGAAATAGTCCGCTGGTACCAGAACCAGATTTACGTAAAACTTTGCCGGGCCGCAAGTGGAATGATTCGCGGCGAACTTGAAAATAACGAATACTCTCCACAGGATGCCAACGGCTCGGCAAAAGTAGCAATTATCGGTATCGAGCATTCCATTGCGGCCTGGGGCGGCCTGCTCAATCATTTCCCTCAACAGGAGGGTTCCTTCCTCGACCTGCTTGTGCACCTCAATCGTTTGTTGCGACAGGTTGAAGCGGCGTTCCCGGATGCCCGCGCATTCACCAGACCGGGGTTTGACGCTTAGAGAAAAACTCAATGACAGGCAATGATACCTGGACAATACAAAGATTACTAAACTGGGTTACCGAATACCTGAAGGGTAAAAGCGTCGATTCGCCCCGGCTAAGCGCGGAGTTATTGCTAAGCCACGTGCTGGGACTAAAACGAATCGAGCTTTATACACAATTCAACAAGGTGGTCGAGCAGGAGCAACTGGCTCAGCTTCACGGACTTGTCAAACGCGCCGCCGACCACGAGCCAATTGCACACCTGACCGGCAAACGTGAGTTTTATTCACTCGAATTTGATATCACAAAGGACTGCCTCATCCCCCGCCCTGAAACCGAGCTGCTCGTCGAACGCGCCATAGAATTCCTGCGAACACGCACCGGCGAACAATACATCTGCGACCTCTGCACCGGCTGCGGCTGTATCGCGATCTCAATAGCAGTAAATTTTGCAAACTGTAAAATCGTAGCCACCGATATTTCAGACCCCGCCCTTGAGGTCGCCGAACGAAACGTCATCAAACACGGACTCCAAAATCGGTTCAAACTTCTCAAAGGCGACCTGTTCGAGCCGCTCATCCCCGGCTTAGGACCCGCCAAATTCGACCTGATTACAGTGAATCCTCCTTACGTTAGCGAACCTGCTTTTGAAAACCTTCCCAAAAACGTCAGGGATTTTGAGCCGAAATCGGCCCTGACCGCCGGCCCCGAAGGGTTGGATATTATAAAAAGAATCATCTCCGACGCCGGCCAATTCCTCAAACCCGCCTCGGCTTTGATGATTGAAATTGACAACGACCAGGGCCAAGCCGTGCGAAAACTGCTCGAAGACACAGAATTCTTCGACACAATAACGATTGGAAAGGACAACGCCAAACTCGACCGTTTAGCAGTCGCTTTTGCAAAATAAGCTCCTGAAACCAAACTGGAAATATGAAAAATATTATCGGAACAAACAAAAATCCTTCTTACGTAACTCCTTGTCTTATATCATCTTATAACTTGCAAGCGTATTGCTGACTGAAGAAAATTGTAAAAAAGTTTGAATTCAGCAAAATATTCGGTTAAACTGGTATCGAGTAGTTAAATCTAAAAGGGGTATAGAGCGCACCCGCTTAAATCCATACCTGCGTTAGTTGGAAACGAAGAAGATTGTTATTTAAGGAGAGCGGATGATGAAAAAAAGTGGGAGTGCAATTCTTATTTATTTTGTTTTATTTGCCGTGGCACCGTCTGTTTATGCCGACATCATCGACTGGAACTGCGATGATGACGGAGATGGTGCAATTGTGATGGACACACCGGTGTTAACGGATATGGGCGATTATTACCAGCTTACGATGACTGGCTCTCAGTATTTCTATCCGGCTCACGTTGCGGGTGATTTCACCACCGATTCCGAGCTTGACCCGACCGTCTGGATTATCGAAACAGTCGATAACTATACGGATTTCACCTGGACCGATTACCATATCGATTTCGGGATGAATAAGACCTTTAACATTCTCGGTGTAATAGCACCCTCGGATTGGACATGGACAATCACCGCTCCAGTAGATGGCCTGCCCCTGCCTGGCGATACCAGCCCCGGCACGGGTTGGGTCGGCAAAGTTGATTACTTCGCCGGCACACCTATCGAAATCGGCCAAAGCGGTAATTTCGGCTTAATCGTCTCGTTCGCCGGCAGCGTCGAATTCTCCACGGCACAGATTCCAACACCTGAACCGACAACCATCACCCTGTTAGGGCTTGGTGCGTTGTCGATTTTAAGGAGGAGAAGGGTTTAAAACACAAAATTTAAATGTGTAAATTAAAAAGGGCTTACGATTTTAGTAAGCCCTTTTTTATTTCCCTTATCTTGTTGCCTACCCCGCCACGTCGCGTATATCCTCGTAGAACTTCGCGTATTTGTCCTTGTCCGCCGTCTTGCGAACCGCGATTCCTGCTTGCTAACGACTTCTTTGTCCTGCCGGGATTTAGAAATCCCAAAAATTACAAACAGAATCAGCCACCTCTCAAAAAAGGCCCTCAAACAGTAAATTCCCGATAACCGGCAAAAATAATTCACGCCTAACCTATTATGAATACATAACTTACTTACTACCTCAAAAAAGTTGCTGAAAATGGCAAAAAAACCTCTTGACAATTAATAGGATGCATAGATAGATTGCCTTGTGTTGGTTGGGGCATTATGACCAGTGAAGGGTATGAAGGGAAAAAATATAGGGAGTAGAGAAGATGAAGAGAATAATACTTACATTCACCACAATAGTAGAATATACTATCTCTCCGTATTTACATTGCCCCTTCCGAACATCAGAACAGAAAAAATAAATTCAATAAGGCAGAGTACTAATTTGGCATAAAGCGTTCTGTGTGATTCTTCTCGTATAAAACAAAGAATGGAAAGGAGAAAAAAATGAGCACAAGAAAGATCTTAGTAAATTCGATAGTATTCTTGCTTCTCGTCATGCCCTCCCTTGCTCACGGTGAAGTCATTCTCACATTATGGGGAGAGGAAGCACCAGACCCACCAAAGAGGATTATCTGGCTCTGCGGCGGTATAGAGCCAATGGGTATGAACCTTTTGGCTGGTCACGCTATTGAATGTTACGACTTAGCATTCGTGCTGGTCGACCTGGATGAAGAGTACCCTTCCGAACCCGGCTTCGTCTTCCGTCCCGACTGGATCCCTATCGAGTTCCCTACGATTTTCGACATTCCCGCCCAAATAATTTTCAGTGACGAGCAATATGTACGCATTGCTGCTGCCCAGATTCTTAGCCCAGCAGTATTAGGACCCGCGGTTCTCGTTGATAACTTGTGTGTTCAGAATCTCGTGGTCTTTGGGCTGTCTCGCCTTGACATCGTCGTGGAAGGACTTACTATAATTGATGGCGAGGAAATCCCGGTAGGTACGGTCTTAGACTCCACAATTGTTTATGAGATTCCTGAACCGGCTACATTCGCCCTGCTCGGGCTTAGTGCGTTACTTATTCGGAGGAGAAGGATTTAAAATGCGCAAATATTAGCGTGCCAAAAAAGGGCTTACGATTTTTTGTAAGCCCTTTTTGATTTCCAGTGTCTCGCCGCCTATCCTGCCACGTCGCGTATATCCTCGTAGAACTTCGCGTATTTGTCCTTGTCCGCCGTCTTGCGAACCGCTATCCCCGCGCGAGGGTGCTCATTGAGCATACCGGTAACCATATAGGGTATCAGTTAGCCCCATTCGATTTCCTTCTGCATCGGCAGCATCTGCTCCTCGATGCCTTTAAGTTACAAACTTAATAACGAATAAGCGACTTCACCTCATATCCCGAAAGCTTGTCGATTCCGCGAAGTTCGGCCAGCTCGATAAGAAATACTATTCCCGCGATTTTGCCGCCTATTTTTTCGATTAACCTGCACGCCGCCTCTATCGTCCCGCCTGTCGCCAACAAATCGTCCACCATCAAAACCCTCGCCCCCGCCGGCGCCGCGTCCCGGTGCACCTCTATCGTGCTTGTCCCGTATTCGAGGTCGTATGTTTCGCTCTCGGTCTTATACGGCAGTTTCCCTTTTTTGCGAACCGGGATAAAACCGGCGTTGAGTTTGGCCGCCACCGCCGTCCCGAATATAAAACCCCTCGCCTCCACCCCCGCCACATATCGTATCCCTTTTCCGATGTAATCAGCCGACATCGCCTCTACCGCCGCCGCGAACGCCTTCGGCTCGCCCAATAAAGGCGTTATATCCCGAAACAATATCCCCTTCTTGGGCCAGTCCGCTATTTCCCGGATATACGCCTTCAAATCAATCCTGTCCTTGTCCATAATATCACTCCTTTTATACTTGGCCGCCAATCCCGCCTGCCTGTCCCTGCAAGCCGCTAGCAGGGGGCCTCGAACGCCTTTATCGAGGGCCGCTTGGGAATGGAAATCTGCTAAAGGGTAGCACATTATCGGCAAAAAACAAGCATTATTGACCACAGGACGGAATAATGGGTGCGATTTTTATCTGTAGTCCGGATGAGTTATATAGCTTCTTGTTCGGTTTGTTCTTTCCCTATTTGCATTAATGTGATTAAGTCATTACCTGTTGCGGCTTGAATGAGCATTTTTCTCTCCGTCAGCTCATTCACAATATCTTTAAGACGAAGGATTTTGATGCTGGCTGCTTGGAGCATATCAAGCTCTTCGGGATGCCTTACCTCATTTACAACAAGTTCTCGCATCCAATCGCCTGGAAAAAGTCGTTTCAATAGCTAAACCTTTCTGGGACGTTCGAACTTTTTCTCTACCCATTCGTTAATATCTTCTTTCAGTTCATTATCAGACCGTTTCTTCGCACAGTTGGGGCCAATGCCTTCTTCTTTCTGTCTGTCCCTCGGAACTTTGCTGATGTATGCGATTGGATTAGTGGACGCCTGAACCTCTATATGTCGGCATTCGGGAGTGCCGTCCGCGTTGGGTTTGAATGCAAGAATGTCGATTTCGTCAACGCCAGGTTTGACTCCTCGTATCGTGAAATAACCCTGGCGATTGAGCCGCTTCTCTGCGACTTCTTCAGCCAAAAGAGCCGTTTGTAATCATTTATCAGGCCGAAATACTGTTTTACTTCAGCGTTCGATGTTCATTTCTGAATTCTGTGTTCTGCATTCTGCCTTCTGTCCTCTGTCCTCTGTCTTCCGGCCGCGTCCCTGATTACCTGTTACTAATCCTCTTCTATCTGCTGTCTTCTGTCCTGCGCCTTCTGTCTTCTGTCTTCCGTCTTCCGTCTTCTGTCCCCTCTCATCTGTCTTCTGGCTTCCGTCTTCCATCTCCTGTCCTGCGCCCTTTGTCTTCTGTCCTCTGCCTGCCTCGGCGTTGCAAATGGCGCGTTCGGGTCATACTCCTCGCTCATCATCACGTAAAGCTTTGTCAGCGCCTCGTGCTGAATCTGCCGGATTCGCTCCCGTGTCAGACCCAGTTTTTCCCCGATTTCCTTAAACGCCATCGGCGTTCTGCCGCCCAGACCGTAGTGCAGCCGAATCACCTCCGCGTCTCTCGCGTCCATCGTATCGAGCAAACCAATGGCTTTTGCCTGCTCCTCATCCTCGACAAGCTCCTCTTCAGGCCTTGCGACGCGTTCGCCACGAATCGCGCTCTCGAACGTCTGATTTTCATCCCCGGCGTCGCTCTGCTGGTTGTCCCTCACCGCCCCCAAAATATTTACTGTGTCGTAGATTATCTTCGCTTTTTTAAATGGCAAACTCATCTCCTTTGCCATCTCCTCGATGTCCGGCCTTCTGCCTAATTTGTTCTCAAGCTCCGCCGCGATATGCCGCCAGTGGTTAATCAGACCTATCATATATCCCGGCACGTGAACTGGCCGTATGTCTGAAAGAAGCGCGGCTTTTATGCCCTGCTTTATCCACCACGCCGCGTAAGTGCTGAACCGCGTCCCGCGGTCCGGGTCAAAATAATCCACCGCCCTTATCAGCCCGAGATTGCCCTCCTCAATCAAATCCCCTAAGCTCAGCACGCTGTGTCCCGCGTACTTCTTGGCAATGTTCACAACCAGCCGCAAATTGCTCCTCACAAGCCGCTCTTTCGCCATCGGGTCGCCTTCATCCCTGACCAATTTTGCCAGCTGGTGTTCCTCCTCCGCCGACAGAAGCGGCGACTCGTCTATTTCCTCCAGATATTCTTTTATCGTCGCGTCAAATGCCATATTGCCTCCCGCTTCATCCTGATTTTTCTTCCATTTTGCCCCACTCCTCCGCACGATTTGGTTTGTTGTTGTTGAGGTGGGGGTTCTCCGCTGATTATTTATCGACTCGGATTACCCCTCGCTTTAGATGAAAGAAAAAGGGGTCAGGCGCCTTTTTCTTATAACGCCTGACCCCATATTATCGGTTCTTGTGCGTCGCGGGCGAAACCGCCTGTTTACTGCCTACGCAATCGGCAAATTCACGTCTCCAGACGCCCTATGCTCTTCGGCAACCTCGCCCTTGTTCGGCGTCGAATCCACCGAAACTTGTTGCTCTCCTGTTGTATCCTCGGCCTTGTCCGGCGTCGGCGTCGAATCCACTGAAACCTGCTGCTCTCCTGTTGTATCCTCGGCCTTCGGCTCCTCGGAGCCGGTTCCGGCTGATATATTGCCTGCCTCGCCGGCGTGCTCTTCAGCCGCCCACTGCGCCCTGCGCAAACTCAACCCGATTTTACGCGCATCGTTGTCAACCTTTAAAATCTTCACCTCAAGCTCATCCCCAACCTTGACCACGTCCTGCGGCCTCCTTATCTTCTGGTCCGAAAGCTCCGAAATGTGAAGTAATCCCTCCAGGTCCTGCTCAAGCTGCACAAACGCCCCGAAATTCGTCAGTTTCGTCACTTTCCCTCTGACTATCTGACCGGGAATATATTTCTCTGGTATCGCGTGAACCCACGGGTCCTCGCCCAACTGCTTGACGCCTAAGGAAACACGCTGCTTTTCGGGGTCGATATCGAGCACTAAGCACTTAATCTTGTCCCCTTTTTGAAGCGCCTCATTGGGATGGCTGAATTTTCGCGTCCAGCTCAGGTCCGAAATATGAATCATCCCGTCGATGCCTTCTTCTATCTCGACAAACGCCCCGTAATTGGTTACGCCTCTGACCGTCGCCTCGACTATCGTCCCGGGCGGATACTTTTGTGCCGCCACCGACCACGGGTTGGTCTCCGTCTGTTTGAGGCCAAGCGAAATCTCCTGCTTGTCCTTGTTGACGTTCAGAACCATTACCTCGACTTCATCGCCGACGTTCAGCATCTCGCTCGGGTGATTCAGCCGTTTGGTCCAGCTCATTTCGCTTATATGGACCAGACCCTCGATGCCGTCCTCAAGACGCACAAACACCCCGTAGTTCATAACGTTGACGACTTTGCCCTTTATCTTCGAGCCGACCGAATACTTTTCCTCGACGTTCTCCCACGGGCTTGGCGTCTTTTGTTTGAGCCCCAGTGAAATCTTCTCGTTCGGCTTGTCAACCCCTATGACCACGCACTCGATTTCCTCATCCAAATGAACGACCTCCGAGGGATGATTGACCCTGCCCCAGCTCAAATCCGAGATGTGCAGCAGCCCGTCCACTCCGCCGAGGTCGATAAATACCCCGAAGTCCGCGATGTTCTTGACGATGCCCTTGCGAATCTGCCCCGCCTCGATTTCCGCCAGTATCTTTTCCTTGCTCAGCCGGCGTTCCTCCTCGATGAGCTTTCGCCTCGAAATAACGATGTTTCGACCATCCACGTCGATTTTGAGTATCATACACTCGACTTCCTTGCCTATGAACCTGCTTATGTCGCCGGGCCTGCGTATATCCACCTGTGACGCCGGCAAAAACACCGGCACGCCGATATCCACCAGCAATCCCCCCTTTATGCGCCTGACAACCTTGCCCTTTACGACGTCGCCCTCCTTCTTGGTATTGATTATATTCTCCCAGCCCCTGATGCGGTCCGCCTTGTGCTTGCTGAGCAGTATCAGCCCGCTTTCGGAGTCGGTATCTTCCAGAAGAACCTCAATCTCCCTGCCCGCCGTAACATCCGACGCATTCTCGAATTCCGCGGCCTCAACCACTCCCTCGCTTTTGAGGCCGACTTCCACAATCACGTCATTGCCTATCTGGGTGACTATCTTGCCCTTGAGAATCGTTCCCGGAAGGTGCGAATCCACCTTCGCCTGTAAAAGCTCCTTGAACAGCTCGTTTTCCTCTTCTCCGAACATTTCTGCGACCTGCTGGTCAACCTGCTCGGGTGTTAATCCTATCTTGTTAATTATATTCAAATCTGCCATATTTCTGGTTTACCCCTGTGGGATTTGGTTTCAAACGCTCGTCGTCGCCCCACGTTCGCAACGTCCGCCGCTCGTGCCGCACGGCACTTTTTCTAAGGTTAATAATCTGCTAAAAACGCGCCTGCCCACGCAGCAAACGCCATTTCATTTCTTATCTTCTATTTTTTCTCTGTCGCTCAACTTCCCGGTGTCGCCTGTCGTCTCTTAAATAGAAAATAGAAAATACAAAATAGAAAATAATAATTCACACTTCCGCCAGTTTTTTCACAAAATCGTCTATTATCCACTGAGGCGTAGAGGCCCCTGCCGTAACGCCTGCGGTCTCACAGCCCAAAACCACCTTTTTATCAAATTCGTCCCAGTTTTGCAAATGAAATGTCCTGTTATTATATTTTTTGCAAAGTTCTGCTAATTTCTTTGTATTCGCGCTTTCCAAACCACCGAGCACAAACATTGTATTCACCTTTCTGCACAAATCAACTGCCGCCTGCTGCCTTTTTATCGCCTCTTTGCATAGCGTATTGATGACCCGCATCTCATTAAAACCCCCAATCGCTATGGCCGCAAGCAATCGACCGAAAAATTCCGGGCTTTGGGTCGTCTGGCATACTACCCCCAACCGTCCGTTATCCCCGATTTTCCCCGTGTCCGAAGCATCCCCGACAACCACCGCGTTCCTCGTGCAGCCCACCACGGCACGAACCTCAGGGTGTTCACGGTCCCCCACTATTACCACACGGTATCCCTCCTGTTCCATCTGCGCCGCTATCTGCTGAACCCTTTTAACCAGCACGCAAGTGGCGTCCACAATGTCGGCGTTCTTCTCCTTCAAACGGGCTATTTCTTCGGAAGCCGCCCCGTGCGACCGTATCAGCGCTGTAGCGCCCTGCGGTATCTGCTCGACGTTGTCAACCGTGATGAGCCCTTTCTTGGCCAGCCGCTCTACAACGTCCGAATTATGTATAATCGGCCCAAGCGAATAAACTCGCCCCCTCTCTGCCAGGACCTTCTCAGCCGTGCTTATCGCGTTTCTCACGCCGGCGCAAAAACCGTATTTTTCCGCTACCATTACTTTCATTGAAACAGGATTCTAACACAAAAAACATCAGAATTCGAGTATTTTTACACGCCTTCACCCTCCGTGCAGCCATACATTATCGGCCCTTCCCTCCTGTCCCGGCGTAGCCCTCAGGCGAAGCCGGATTGATTTTTCCTTTTTTCCTTTTTATTTTTTACTTTTTACTTGGTGTTGGTTCAGCACCCATTCTTTTTCGTCGATAAATCTGTGCGGTTACGCCATAAGCTTTACAGCCGCCGGTTCGGCGGCGAAATTAAAATGCCCAAAAACAGATGAGGATAATTGGGGTGATCATATTATGGTTGACGTAAAAACGATACTGACAGAGGCGATTAAACAGTCGGCCAGCGACGTCCACATCAACGTCGGACTGCCGCCTATCTTGCGCAAGAACACCGACCTTGTCGATATGGAGTTCCCCGTTGTCAGCAACGAGCACGCCAAGGAAATGGTGCTCGCACTGCTCGGACCCGACCGCTTCAAAAAATTCGAGGCCATGCGAGACGCCGATTTCTCCACTATGCTCGACGATGGCCACCGCTTCCGTGTCAACGCCCACTATCAGAGAGGCACCATCGCCATCGCCTTCCGTCTGATTCCAAACCTTATCCCCTCCATCGACGATATTCATCTCCCCCCGATTGTAAAAGAGCTGACGGATTTACCTCGCGGCCTCGTCCTCGTCACTGGCCACACCGGCGCTGGAAAAAGCACCTCACTCGCCTCTATGCTCGGCCTCATAAACTCCAAATACCGCAAGCACGTCATAACACTCGAAGACCCCATCGAATACGCCCTCGAAAACCGAACCTGCATCATCGAGCAGCGAGAAATCGGCTTCGACTGCCCCTCATTCGGCGCCGCGCTCAAACGCGTCCTCCGACAGGACCCCGATATTATTATGGTCGGCGAAATGAGAGACCTCGAAACCACTCGCTCCACCGTTACCGCCGCCGAAACAGGCCACCTCGTCTTCAGCACCCTGCACACGATTAACGCCGCCCAGACCATCGAGCGTATCATCGACATTTACCCCGCAGGCCAGCAAAACCAGATTCGCACGATGCTCGCCAATACCCTCCAGGCCGTCATCTCGCAGACCCTCTTCCGTCGCGTTGACCAGCCAGGTATGGTGCCCTGCGTCGAAATACTGCTCTGCACCTCCGCCGTCCGTAACTGCATCCGTGAAAACCGAATCTACGAAATCGCCAACATCATCGAGACCAGCCGCAAATTCGGTATGATGACGATGGACAATTCCATCGCAGACGCCTACTTCAAGGGCTTCATCGGCAGAGAAGAGGCCATAGCTCGTTCCAGCAATCCCGCTAAAATGGAAAAGCTCCTCAAGCCGGTCGAAGGCGCCCGCGAAGGCAGACAAGTCGCCTCCGTCATCGAATAAAACAAAGCTTTACACACCCTAAAACTTTTCCCAGCTTCATAAGCATTTAACCCTCTGCGCCACAGGGGATTTATTATTTTGGAAACCCCTGCCCCGCAGGGGATTTTACCTCGCAAGGTTCGCTTTTTCTATTTCCTTTACAAAATGATTTGGTCGATACCCAAAAACGGTCGATTGCAGCTTATGGTATCACAAAGACCGGAACGGTTCCTGTTAAGCGGCTCGATACTGATTTGGCGTTAACTTTGTTTCATCCGGCCGAATTTATAACCAAGATAACCGACCACGCCTATGCCGATTATATGAACGGCGAACCATCCGGGATTCAGAAACTGTAGCGTCTTCGGCATGACCACCAGCAGCAGATTTATCTGCTCGACCATTGTTCTACTCCTTAACCCAATCCAAGATTATTTTCGAACGCCTGTTTTTGAGCTATGATGCCGGCTGACATAATCCCAAATCCATCGTCCAGCCGCAACTCTTTTTTGGGGCCATCTTGTGCAGTTTCCTGTTGAAATTTAGCACCTCAATTTATTGAGTGGGTTACTCCCGATACCGCGAAGCGGGGTATATAGCCCCCGGCTCCTTGCCCTCGAATGCCGTAGTCGGGGGTGCCCGCGCGAGGAACACTCAACCTTTTACGCCGCAGGCGGATTGCCCACGCGAGGAATACTTAACCTTTTTTCAATGCACGCTTCGGGCGTTTGTATATAGCCCCCGGCTCTGCCGGGGGGTGCCCGCGTGAGGAACACCCATCCTTTTAACCGCTTTGCGGTTTATATAAACCCCGGCTTCGCCGGGGTCTGCCCGCGCGAGGAACGCTTAACCTTCTAACCGCCTTGCCTGCACTCTCGAAGCGCAGCGTAGGTCCCCGGGAATTGCTTATTCGGATTTGAACAGGGGAGCCAAGCTTCTTTGGTCTTCTGCCGGGGGTTTTACCCTCTCGCGCAGCACGCCGCGTCTCTGTCGGGTATCTTCGCTCTTCGCCTTCTTCCTCATTAAGTCGGCTTGATTTCACCTTTTCACATTTCATACCTTTCTTACACATTCAACTTCTCCAACACACCGCCGAATTCCCCCGCCTTCTCCCAAACCGTTCTATCCATCCCTGAATCATTACCTCTTCTCGTTGTTTTCAGTTGCATTTCCCCCTGCTTATCGGTAGAATTTACACGCCGAGTTATTGCAGATTTGGGAAACAAAATGAAAAAGAATTTTGGCTTGGTGAAAAATGGTTGCTGTCCTGTTTTCCCCCATAAGAGGTTTGGGCTGATTTGGGCGTTAGGATTATATGGCGTATATGACTGCTGAGCAATTCAAAGAGACTCTTGCCAACAATCCTCTTGTAGACATAGCGCAACAGCACATTTTCCAAGGATTACCATATGTATTTCGCGATGAGCCGGAATCCAACGATTTGCTTGTCGGAAACTTGTGCGATGCCTTAGATGTCTACGAGCAGAATGTAATTGTTGTTGGAAGTGCAAAAGTTGGCTTTAGCTTGAACCCAAACAACTTTCCGAGGAAATTCTCGGAGACGTCCGACATTGACGTCATTGTGATAAGCGAGGAACTGTTCGACAAAGTGTGGATGATTCTCTTGGAATGGCAGTATCCGCGTAGATTATTGAATCTGGGCGGTCTTGAAGGGAGATGGGCAGCAACTAGAAGAAAGGATATTTATTGGGGGTATATGGTGCCAGATGAGATCAGCTATCAAGGATTGTCATTTCCTGAGGTTCTTAAACCTTTACGAGACATTTCCTCGCAATGGTTCAATACGTTTCAGGGTCTGTCATTGCATCCAGAATTTGCGGCGCGCACTGTTTCAGGACGGCTTTACCGAACACGGGAACATGCGCTTAGATATCACACTGACGGACTTCGGCAAATACGTGATAAGGTCATTACAACTTAGAAAGGGGTATGAAAGATGGAATTCAATTCTTCGGAGCAAACGGTCGTCTGGTTCAAAGATCGATATCTTGAAGATACGTTAACAATCAGGCCTCCCTACCAGAGAAAACCGATCTGGAGCGCTAAACAAAAGTGCTATCTCGTTGAATCAATTTTGTTGGGCCTTCCCGTACCTGAGATCTATATTCAGCAGAGCATCAGCGCCAGAGGCGAGAGTACATATGCAATCGTCGACGGCCAGCAGCGTATTCGAAGTGTTTTGCAATTTGTCGGATCTGAGAATGATCCAATGGAGAGCGAACAGAACAAGTTTCCATTAGACAAACTAAAGTCCGACTCACAATGGAGAAATAAGACATTCGATGAGTTGTCTGAAGAAGAGAAAAGACGGTTCTATGGATACAAATTCGTCGTTAGGTATCTCAACACGGATAACGACGATGAGGTCCGTGATATATTCCAGCGACTCAACAAGTACCTTACCCCTCTCAAACCACAGGAGCTTAGGAATGCCACATATACTGGGCCCTTTATAAAACTGGCCGAGAAACTCGCCGATGATGAGTATTGGGCAGAAAATCGCATAGTCACTCCTGCAGCAATCAGGAGAATGACAGATATAGAATTCATGAGTGAACTTTTGATAGGAGTAATGCATGGACCGCAAGGTGGTAGTGCGAGGATCATAGATGAATATTACAAGCAGTATGAGGACTATGAAGACCAATTCCCCGATCAACTAAGAGCCGAACGGCTATTTGCTCTGACCCTTGAGACAGTCCAGAGAATCCTCCCAGAGATAAAAGGAACCCGCTGGGGGAACAAGACAGATTTCTATACACTCTTCGTGGCATTGGCTTACTTGCTACGATCGGCTAAACTTTCGCAAAAGAAGAACAAGGACATTCGACGTTCTCTTGATAATTTCGCCAGAGAAATTGATAGACGCCTACGTGACGAGGATGCGGATGTTAGCGAAAAAGCCATTGAATATGTACGTGCAGTCGAGAAGGGTGCTAATGAAAAGAAACGTAGAGCAGACCGACAAGCCGCCCTCATCGGGATTATAAATCGCTATTTCGAGCCAAAACAGAAGATATCATGATGAAGCGAAAGCATGGGCGTATATATCAAATATATCATGTCAACGCTTTTGAATGGCTAGCAAAGCGCAATGAGGCCTCCATTCACGCTGTCGTTACTGATCCGCCTTATGGCATAGTGGAATATACTCCTGAGCAGTTGTCGAAACGTAGGAATGGCAATGGGGGTATATGGCGTCTACCTCAGAATTATGACGGCCACAAGAGAAGCCCAATGCCGAGATTTACGGTATTAACTCCTGCTGACCATTTAAGAATTCGAGAATTCCACAAACGTTTGGCACCTTTGCTCTATAAAGTATTGGTGCCTGGCGGTCATGTAGTACTCTCATCCCAGAATCTCTTGTCGCACTTAGTAATTGATGAATTTGTAAGTGCCGGATTTGAGATGAGGGGGCAAGTTGCCCGAATTGTTAAGACCTTAAGAGGAGGGGACAGACCTAAAGGCGCCCATAAGAAGTACGCGAACATTTCTGTAAGTCCTCGGTCTTGCTGGGAACCGTGGTTAATCTTTAGGAAACCGTGCCAAGGTTTGGTGCGTGAGAACCTGTTCCGTTGGGGGACTGGCGCCTTACGCCGAGAATCTGAGCACAAGCCATTCAGCGATCTGATACAGTCAAGTCCCGCTAGAGGACAAGAACGCCGATTAGCATCACACCCTTCTCTCAAACCACAGGCATTCATACGACAGATTGTTCACGCAGTGCTTCCGTTGAGAACGGGCATTATTCTTGATCCGTTCATGGGATCGGGCTCTACTATCGCCGCCGCCGCCGCCTGTGGCCTGTGCAGCATCGGTCTTGAAGTGAACCCCCTATACTTTAAGCTTGCAAATAGATCTATCCCTGCCTTGGCCCAATACACTCCCAGCAAGGTCAACGGAAATGAAGCGAGACCAAAAAGGAGGCATGAAATTGTGGGATACCATACGAATAATTTTCCCTTAACGAAACGGACAAAAGTAAAATCCGCAATTTTGCATTTTCCACTTTAATTTTTGAATTACTTTACAAATCCTCCTTTCCCCCGCGTCAAACTTTTTTCCCCAATCCTTCTTCCTCATCGGTTAGCCCCCAGTCCTGTGCTGGGGGTCATAAACAAAAATCCGCATTTTTGCTATTTGCCTTTTGCTTTATTTCCGAGATACGCTTCTCGCTTCACGAGATACTCACTTCCCTATCCGCTATCCGCTGTCCTCCGTCCTCCGTATTCTGTCTTGGGTCTTGCGTCTTGCGTCTTGGGTCTTGGGTCTTAGCGGCTTAGCGTCTTAGCAGCTAAATTCCAAAATCCATATCTCTTTATATAACAAGCACTTACGTAATTTTTACGCTTTTTCCTACCACCTTTTTGAAAATTATGTTATAATACAGTTGTGGCCGATATGAAGGCGAGCCGCGGTTATTTTGTGGGGCGGGTAGTGAAAGCAATTCTTTGCTACACGAGAAAGCGAAAAAATATGAACACTAAAACATATCTCAAATCAGCTCTGCTCATACAAGCGTTTTTAATGCTCATCCCGGCGTTCGCCGCAGCCGCTACGACCTTTTTTACCGAGGACTTCGAAGCCCCCTTCGTCAACGGCGCTCCCCCCGGCTGGTCCAAAATCTATAAAACCAAGACCACCCCCGTCGATTGGGCTCGATGGAATGGCGACATCGGGGTCGGCGACGCCGCTCACGGCGGCTCATTTAACGCCATTCTTTATTATCCCGATGATGGCGACCACGAGACATACCTCATTACTCCCGCAATTACATTCCCTGCCAGTGCTCTTAGCGTCACTCTCGAATTTTGGCACAAGCAGCCGAACTGGGCCGGCGACCAGGACACCCTCAAGGTCTATTACGGAACAAAATCAACGGGCCCCTGGACGCTTTTAGAAAACTTCACTTCAGACGTCGATGATTGGACAAGACGCACCATAAACCTGCCCTTGGACATCAACTCCCCATTCCATATTGCCTTTCTCGGCAACGCCCGCCACGGCTATGGCACTTGTGTTGACGACGTCCGCGTCTTCGAAGGCAACGGCGATATCGGGCAGACCCTCAGCGACGACGTTATTAACTGTTACGCAGTAGTTGTCGGTATCGCCGACTATAAAGATATTACTGACCTGCAGTACTGCGATAATGACGCCAGGGAAGTCGGGAACGCACTCTATGCCCTCGGCAACTGGAAAAAAGAAAATATAATAGTCCTCGTCAATAGCGCGGCCACAAAAGAAAACATTCAGGCCGCTTTCCAGGATATGGCCGACGCCGCAGACGAAAACGATATTTGCCTGTTCTTCTTCTCAGGCCACGGCTCTGCCGGTCCTGACGTTGAGCCGTTCGACGAAAGCGACGATTACGATGAATTTCTGTGCACTTATGATTCACTCCCGGATTCTTATGATAACGATATCAGCGACGACGAATTTAGCGACTGGTTCGATGCCCTGCGCACTGATAAATACGCCGTTTTCCTCGATGCCTGCCATTCAGGCGGACAAATCAAAGGTCTCACTTCGGCCATAGACATTGGCGCAGTTAAAGGCCTCGGAACGAACGTGCCGCAAAAAGGCGACGGCTTTGCCGCCGATTTCACCCGCGTCCTCGGCGTCAAAGACCTCGATGATAATGGCCGCGGCGTGGTCATAACCGCCTGCGACGACGATGAAACCTCACTGGAAAGCGTCCTGCTTAGAAACGGCGTTTTCTCGTATTACCTCATCGAGGCCCTCAGGGGCGCTGCCGACTCTGATTTCGACTTCAGTATTTCCGCAGAAGAATGTTACGAGTATCTCAAACCCCGCGCTCTGGCCTTCAATCCAGACCAGCACGCTCAGATTTACGACGCCTTCACCGGCGAGCTTGAGCTGTCCATCACCAACTCATTCATAAGCAAATGTTCTGTCAAGGCCGGCAAAAGCATCCCGAGCGACTCTATTACCGCCAGGGGCGAGCTGACCGCCTCAACCTATACTTTCGACGGCGTTTCCTCTATCACGGTTACTATTGACTCCAATAATATTGACCCCTGCTCTTTTACCTTCCCCGTTGACGAAAACACCTATAAATACGGCAAATTCAGCTACTCGAAAACCGTAGATGGCGTTAAAAAGACCTTCAAATACAACGCATATACCCGTAAATTCTATTTTTCGGCGTCAAAAATCAACCTCTCAGGCCTCGACTGCCCACTAACCATCCAGGTGCAAATCGGTGATTTTGACATAACAATGCGGGCCGATGAATCGGCTGTCAACGGCAAAAGGCCCATCCCGATTAAGCTTCTGATGGGCGTAACCGACTCCATCAGAATCGATAAAATTAAGGTCAGTCACGGCATAACCGACCAGTTGACGGTAAAAGGCGGCTTTTCCGTTGAAAACGTTGACGTAAATATGGTGGAAAGCGACTTCATAGCCGGGCTCAATGAGCAGACCTGGACCATCCCCGCCGGCGGTTTTTATTCGAGAAAAGCCAAATACGCCTGTAAAAAGGCCTCGGCAACGCCCGACGGTATCGTCAATGCTGATTTTAATTTCGATTCAGGTGCGTTCAAGCTAACGATTAAAAATACAACCATTTCAGCCGATTCCGGCGCCGGCAATTTTTTCGGCCTTCAACTGCCCAGCTATCTCTATAACGAGGTCGTTGAGGTCAACCTGCCTTAACGGTGAAAAAGGCATTTTTGTCCTGTTTTCGATAGTTTTTTAGATGCTTTTTCGCCGTAACCCTATACAAGACAAGGGCTTAAATTCTGGACTCAAACAGTTGTTTAAAACATTTGTATAAAACACTTGTTCGCCATTTTCGCGCAAGTATCCAAAACCAAAAATGGGAATTTTGAAAATTTTTTTTACTCCTTACGCCGCAAGCACTTACGTCATTTTTAGCCCTTTTGAAAATCGGATTTTTCGACAAAAGCGCGCAAGTTCGCGCCTATAGGATGGAGAGACGCGCGAAGCGGCAAAGCCAGCTTCGCGGGAGAGTTGAAAAGTAGAGAAGGTGAACAGTTGAAAAAGAGAAAAAACAGACAAAATGGATTCCCTGCAGCGTGGCCCCCGGCCAAAGGCGTGCCGGGGCAACCGAGTCAGCAGACACTCGGGAACAAGGGAGAAAGAAAATGGAAAGGTTATGTGAAACATGTGTTTTCGGAATTTCTTTTCTGCACAAAAATGAGGTCATTATCCTATGCACCAACAACCCGGCCAGGCCCGGCGAGCTAATCGAAACCACCCCCCTGCTTGTATGCAAAAACCACAAGTCGGCACCTCTTCGGCTGGAGCCGCCCGCCCCGCCGAATAATGAAATCAGGTATATCGCCCTGACGAAGGGCAAATTCGCCATCGTTGACGCCGACGACTTCTGCCGATTGAATCAATATAAATGGCATTGTGTGAAAGGCAAATGGGGCTGCTATGCCGCTCGAAGGGCGAGGACATACGAAAAAAGCACAAGAAAAATGATTTATATGCACCATAATATTATCAATGTTCCTGACGGGTTGCTCGCTGACCACATAAATAACAATACATTAGACAACAGGAAGGAGAATCTTCGGCCAGCGACCCATAGCCAAAACGCGTGCAACACGCGATTGAACAAGGACGGCTGCACATCGAAATATCGGGGGGTTTATTGGAACAGACAAAGAAAAAAATGGGCAGCCGCGATTGATTATGAAGGGAAAAAAATTTACCTCGGCTTCTTCGATTCCGAAATCGAGGCGGCGAAGGCATACGATGCGGCGGCGAGAAAATACCACGGGGAGTTTGCGAAGCTGAATTTCCCATAATTTCACCACAGAGAACACAGAGAAATTTTTAGACACTGATTTACACAGATTACACAGATTTTCACTGATTACCTTAGCCGCAACCCCCGACAACAACTTTCGAGGGCAGGAAAGGCACAAAAGGCACATAATTTTAGACGCAGATTTACACAGATTGCACAGATTTTCACAGATTTTGGGTTGAAAAAGGGGTAGGGTTAGGGTATTATGCTCACTATAATTAGATCCCCGATTGCGGTTCCAAGTAGCTTGAGTCGAGGACAAGAAAGGGTTGCCCGCAGACACTCGTTCGATACTATTGGCATAGACCGCGCGCTTTCGCGCTTGTTGTGAAAAGCACGAAGGCACAGGTCAGTTACAATTAAATGAGAAAATAACCGGGAGGCAGAATAAAAAATTGAAACATAGCCAAATCTAATTGATACAGCAAAAGCTTATAGTTCTGATATCCCCAAAAATCACAGGTGCACCTGATGATCTATCCGTCGCAATGCAAATACCTTGGAATTCCATAAACCGGGGGCACAGAGTACTTACGATGCAAGAGAATCGTTTTTTTATCACAAATAGCCGTCAGACCCGATATAATAGTGATACGTAATTTGAGAGGTTAACTTCAATGTAATTAAAGCGTGGAGCAATAGTATGGCGACAGCCGAACAGGTCAAGACACTCATAAAGTCGCATTTCGACAGTGATCCGGACCGTTTTTCAACTATAGCGCTTCAGATAGCAGCTCATGAAGCTAGACAAGGGCATAGTGATGTTGCGAATGAAATACGCATTATTATTGACCATGCCAAGAATAAGCCCGTAAGGATTACGTTTCATCGTGAACTCGAAGATCTGGTTTTGGAAACAGAACCACACAATCGTTTTAATGAGCTTGTCGTATCAGATTCTCTAAAAAATAGAATCCAACGGATACTCAGGGAATACCAACAACAACATAAACTCAAAAAGCATGGGATCGGTCATCGTCGCAAATTACTGTTGGCGGGTCCTCCTGGCACAGGAAAGACAATGACTGCTTCAATAATCGCGAAACAACTTTCTTTACCATTTTATACCATCCTCATGGACAAACTTGTTACAAAGTATATGGGAGAAACTAGTGCTAAATTGCGCCAGATATTCGATCTTATCGATAGGCAGAAAGGAGTATATCTATTCGACGAATTCGATGCCATCGGAGCAGAACGCGGACTTGAAAATGATGTTGGAGAAATGAGGCGAGTATTAAACGCATTTCTGCAATTTATAGAACACGATAAATCGGATAGCTTGATTGTCGCAGCAACAAATAATCTGACTTTGCTCGACCAAGCTTTGTTTAGAAGATTTGATGATGTTCTACATTATAAACTACCCACATTAAAAGAAGCAACTTTGCTTATTGATAATAGAATCGGTACTTTCAAGGGAGAATTTTCTTCCGAAAAAATAGCTAAGAAAGCGATAAAATTAAGTCAAGGTGAAATTGCTCAGGCATGCGACGATGCTATTAAAGAAACTATATTATCTGATAAGCAGAAAGTTACCGAAGAGCTTATTCTTGCAATGCTTAAAGATAGAACTGATGCCTATGGTAATAGAGTGAAATGATAAGAGATGGCACGGAGAAGATTACGGCATATATTTCTTAGAGATTCGGCCCAACAATCTGATTTTACTTCCCCTGTTGGCGGAGGTGGCGGTCCACGAATACCAGCCAGAGACCGTCAACAACACATCCAGAAACTACAACGTCAATTTGAAAATGCATGGAATAGCGCCAAGCAGGCCAAAGAACAGAGAATGGCAATCTCACTTCCCTGTCGAACTGGAGTATATCTGGAATTCAAAAGCCAAGCCGACTTTGATCTGGTAACTAAAAGTCTAGAAAACATACGTTCCGGCATAAGGTTACTGAATGTAAAAGAAGTAAGGCAAGGCGTTTCCAAAGAAATCGTTGCTACCGTTTATGTGCCCGCTAGTAAAGAAGGTTATTTTCTTAAGAAAATCCAACAATATTCAGAACAAGAGACAGAAGAAGGAAATCCAAAAAATCAAAAATTGATAAATAGCATTGAAGATATTCGCCTTGCAGTTCTTGAATCTTTTTGGCAGGACCCACTTGATTTACTGCCCGGTGCAGCAAAACAATGGTGTGAGATATGGCTAAGAACAGGTTTTGATACAATACAAGCTCAAGAAGTTGTAAGTGGTTTCAAAACGCTCTGTGGACTACTTAACCTGCAATATCAAGATGAGTTTCTTGTTTTCCCAGAAAGAGCGGTCGTCCTTGCCAAAGCCAACAGAGATGATTTGACAAACCTTATTAAGTCAAGCGATAGTATTGCTGAGTTTAGACTTGCGAAAGAAACTGCAAGGTTCTGGTTAGAACTTACCCCCAAAGAACAGGCTCAATGGGTACAAAATCTGAGAAATCGACTGCATGTTAATCGGGATGCTGATGTTGCAATTACAATATTGGATACCGGCGTTAATAATGGACATGAACTATTGTCTCCCATTCTTGACGATGAAGATTGCCATACATACAAAGAAGAATGGGGTAGAGAAGATCATAATGGACATGGCACTAATATGGCAGGATTGGCTGTTTATGGCGATTTGCAAAAAGAGCTCGAACATGGAGGGCCAGTTCAAATAAACCACAAACTTGAATCCGTTAAGATTTTACCGCCACAAGGTGACAATGACCCGAAAGAATGGGGCGCAATTACTCAACAATCTATTAGCAGAGTCGAAATCCAAGCTGCTTCTCGAGTACATATCGGATGTATGGCTATTACTGCGCCGGAGACTCTTGACGAAGGAAAACAAGGCAGACCATCTTCTTGGTCATCAGCAATTGACGCTATGACCGCTGGCTATCTTGACGATACTCAAAGACTTTTTATTGTTTCGGCAGGTAATATAAGGGATGAGCGGGACTACAATGCTTATCCTGATTCCAATCAAACAAAGGCGGTTGAAAATCCGGGTCAATCATGGAACGCTCTAACTATTGGAGCATATACAACTAAAGATAGAATTACGGATCCAGCCTGTCGTGACCATCAAATACTTGCGCCTCCTGGTGGATTATCTCCATATAGTACAACATCTTTAATTTGGGATAAAAACAAATGGCCATACAAGCCAGACATTGTTTTTGAAGGTGGTAATAGGGGTCGCCCACCAGGGCAACCAACTTCCAATTATGAAGATTTATCATTGCTTACTACTCACTATAACCCTGCTCAGTATCAGTTTGAGATAATTGATGGCACAAGTCCCGCAACAGCTCAAGCGGCATTGTTGGCGGCCCAAATACAATCTGCCTATCATAATGCTTGGCCCGAAACAATCCGAGGTCTCATGATACATTCTTCTGAATGGACAGATACAATGATACAGCAGTTCGGGAACGGTATGAGAAATAGAAATGACGTTTCAAATCTGCTGAGGATTTGCGGATATGGAGTACCTGATATCAGCAGAGCAATGACCTGTGCAGGCAACAGTTTAACCTTGATCGCTCAGGAATATATCCAGCCATTTGATAAAAAGGAATCAGGTGGTGGTTATCGCACGAAAGATATGCACATTCATGAGTTGCCTTGGCCAAGACAGGTTTTACTTGACCTTGGCGCAACACCTGTGGAACTAAGAGTTACCTTATCCTATTTTATCGAACCAGGGCCAGGTGAAATTGGTTGGAAAGACCGATATCGATATGCATCGCATGCGCTGCGTTTTGATGTAAATTCTCCTAACGAATCAAGGCAAGATTTTCTGGCTAGACTTAATAATGCTGCCCGAGACGAAGAATACGATAGAGTTACCGCCCCCGAAAATAGGGGAGACCGTTGGTTAATAGGAAAACAGAATAGAAAATTTGGTTCTGTCCATTCTGATACATGGAAAAGTGGTACGGCGGCTGATGTAGCTGCATGTAATCTGATTGGAGTTTATCCCGTTATCGGCTGGTGGCGTGAAAGACATCATCTTAAGCGATGGAACAGACGAAGCCGTTACTCTCTGATTGTTTCTTTGCGTACCCCAGCAGAGACCGTCGACTTATATACACCTGTTGCTACTCTGTTGAGAATACCTATTGAAATATAACCTAATTAGTGCCAAATTTATCGCATGCCATCCCTGCCGTATTTATATGGCTTATTGTAACTGACCTGTGCCTGAGTGCCCTCCGTTTGTCAATCATTGTAAGCTAACCCTGAGGGCAGGCCCCCGATAGCAGAAACGAAGAAGCAACAATCGAGGGCAGGCAAGGCACAACAATAAAATGAATCCGTGAGAATCTGCGGAATCCGTGGTTAAAGAATTCCTTCGCTACCCTTTTTCGTGATAGCCGAGGATTTTGGCGGGTAAAAAGAGGATTGCCTTGATAAAGGCCAGAAGGGCCTCGGCGGCAACGCCGACCACGCGAAATGGTATTGATAACAGCAGTATGAGCGGCCAAAGCAATAGAATCAAGAGCGCTATCGGCCAGCACAATACAAGCAAGATTGCCCACAAAAGTAATATTATCAAAACCTTCATCTTCAATTCCTTTACCCGTCCGCTTTATATCCAATAGCCGGCCTGTTTGTCAAAGAAAGACCATATCATAAATGGCAGGGTAAAATTATCAAAATAAATCTTTTCAACTGTAACGGTTTGATATATATATTTTCATATAATTCAAGGATGAAAAACGATGTTCGAAATGAAAACACACAGGTGCCCGGTTTGTAACTGGGAGATTCGGGAAGAGCTTAAGGCAGGCAGCGAAATCAAATGCTCCTATTGTCGCAGTGAATTTTCTGTTGTCCTCGACGAGGGCGCCGGCAAAATCGCCCTTTTTCAGGTCGGCCATAAACAATCGCAGGAGCCGCTATATCTGCCGCGGGGAAGTATCAGGGCCATATCCGCAATCGCCCTGTCGGTCTGCTGCTGGGTGCTCATTTTTCGGGATTCCTCGGCGCCTGCGTATCTGCTCGGCCTGATTCTCACAATCATCGGCTACTACTTCGGCTTTCGCAAAAAGCTGGCCGAAGCGCATAGCAAAATCTACGACGCCGCCGCCGAAGAACATGAGCCGCTCCTGCTGCCCGCCGGCTTCATCAGGTTTTTCATTATCATCGGCTTTGCCGTCGCCGCCTTTGCCCTGTATGCACGGGGCATGCTCCTTGAACAGGATTTTCTTGAGTTTTACGTCGTCCTCGCGGGCCTGATAATCGGGCATCTTTACGCCCGTCTGGCGTCATCCCTGTTCGGCTTCAGGACGCTCAATCTCTTAAACCATCTTAATGGCGTGATTGTCCTTTCCTGCGTCGCCTGGCTTGCCATTTTGCTCCTGGCCGGCATCTACGAGGACAACGTCCGAACCGCACTGGCCTTATCCTGCGTAGTCAGCTTCTACTTCGGCTCAAGGTCCTGATTCCCCACCGGGAAAGTGAAATCCAAAATCGGCAATCGGAAATCAAAAAGCTAAAAATCTCTGCGGTATCCGCGTGCTTTGCGGTGAGCTTAAAGAAATAGTCCCGCGGGCCTCTCGGCGCCGCGGGACTATCCCGCTTATAGCAATCCGTTATAAACCGTGTAAATCGACGTCTGTTATTGACCGAAATCGTCCATGCATTTTCCGGCCTTCTTCTCGGCCCTTGTCCAGTCGGGCTTCGGACCCGGGAATTCCGTTTCCTTGAAAATCTCCGCCTCGCTCTCACTAAGCCCTGCTTCCCTCATAATGTAAGGCGTTACGAAGACGACCAGCTCGCTGTTGACCGTGTCTTCGCCTTCGAACCTGAACAGGTAGCCGAGGATTGGTATATCGCCGAGCAGCGGAACCTTGTTGATTTGCTTGGTAACGTCCTTTTTGCGCAGGCCGCCGAGGACGATTGTCTGTCCGTTTGGAACCAGCAACGTCGTCTCGGCCTCGCGTTTATCGACCACTGGCTGCGGATACTGTAAGCTGCCCGTCTGGAACGTTACGGTTGATGTCTGCACGCTGAACTCAGGCCGCAGTTTCAGCCGGACCATCTCGTCCCTCGTCAGGTGAGGTATGACTCTTAAGCTGACGCCGACGTCCTTGAAGTTCGTCGAGCCGATGGAACCGCCGCCGCTGGTCTCGGTAAGCTCCTGATAAGGCACTTCAGACACAATCTTTATCAGCGCTTCCTCGTTATCGAGGACCAAGATTCGCGGGTTGGCAAGCAGTTTGGCGCTAATGAGGTTCTGCTGCGCCCTGATGATAGCGTCAATATCGAGGCTATCCTTGAGCCAGCCGAATTTTAACAGGCCGGTGATGCCTGCTGTCTTGCCCGTGTTGCCGGCGAATATGCCCGTGGAGAAACCGTCGACATCGCCTGTAGGATTGGCGCCGAAGTATCCCGGCGGGGCTGTCGCGCTTGTGCCGTCGGCGTTGGTATAGGTCGTCCTGCTGCCTGCGTTCCACTCCACTCCGAGGTCGAGACGGTCCTTGCAGGTGATATCATAGATTCTGGCCTCGACGAGTATCTGCGGCGTAATCCGGTCAATCTCTTCTATAAATGTGTCGATGGCCTTGATTTTGCTTTCGGTGTCTGTAACGATGATGTTGCTGGTACCGGCGTTGACAGAGACGAAGCCACGTTGCGAGACGAACTTTGACAGGGCCCTTTCAACACCTTTAATATCGGCATAGGTGATACGGTAAATCTTGCTGACCAGCTTTTCGGCCTCCTGCAGAATTTCGGCAGCCGGGGCAACTCGTATCATATTTTTGGTCATCACGTAGTCATAGCCCTGAGCGGCGAGGATGTTTTTGAGGGCTTCTTCGAGTGGAACGTTGCTGAGCTTGGCGGTAACGGTGCCCGTAACCTTCGGGCTTTTGACGACATCGACGTCGGCCTGCTCAGCCATAATCCTGATAACATCGTCGATGGGGGTGTCTCTGAAGTCCACACTAATCTTCTTTTGCAGACGCTGCTCAAGAGTTGTGAGGACGGCGGCCTTATTGTCAATGGTGTTCACGTCGATTTCCTCGGCTACGGCCGAGGCGGAGAACACCTGGACGCAAGGCAGCAACAGAAAAGCAACCAGTGACAGTAAACAAATTGTTTTTGACCTTTTCATACTTTTTCCTTTCTAAACTTAGTGTTTTTCAATTTTTCTAAAGTTCAGTTTACAATTTAACGTTCAACTTCCTGGGTCCATTTTTTATCCCCCATTTCAAATTCGACACTATCTTTGTTAATTTTTACAACCGTAGCGCCCTGGACGACCTCGCCAATGGAGACGATACGGTTGCCAATAACAGCACAGGGATTATCTTCGCTGAAAACAATACCCTTCACGGGCAGGCGGCCCGAGTCATCCGTGCCTTCAGGCGATTTAACAGCTCCTACAACGGTGGGGTCGCGCAGGTTATCGGGATAGACCATGGGCAAAACCCAATGGATTTTCCCGTCAAAGGCGAGTTGCGCACCTGAAGCAGCAGCGGCTGAGGGCAGCGGCGGTCTTACAGGTTTCGGTTTAATCAAAAGTTTGAAGACGACGAAAATAAAAACGAGGCCCAACACGGGCATCAGGAGCATCATCATTTTTTTCCTGCCGGCGTTTTGAGAGGCGGCGGCGTTCGAGGCGGCGAATTTGGCGCTGATTCGCGCCCAGATTTTCAGGAGAGGCGAGGAAGCTTTTTGTTTCGGTATGACATCAATTTTGACTTCGTGCGCAATCGGCCCGGGCAGGGGCGGAGGTTCATAGATGTTCTGGTTATGGCTCGCCGTCGGGCGCTCATAAACGGTCTGGTTCGCGGTCGGCGGCTCAAGAACGGTCTTGTTCGCGGGCGGCGGCGGCGGCGGCTCAAGAATGGTCTGGTTCGCGGGCGGGGCAGGAGGTTTCTGCACGGGGGGATTATACAGCGACGGAATTCTGGCGTGTTTTTCATATCCCCTGGGCTGAGTGGTCTGGGCCGTGTTTTGCGGGGGCTCAGGAATAACAAAAGGCCGAGGCGGCGGGGAAACCGGCTGAGGCACAACGGGTTTCGGCGCAACCGGCTTAGTCACAGGGGGTACAGGCGTCGCGGCGACCGGTTTCGGCGTCTGAATTGGCGTCGGGGTCGGGGTCGAGACAGGAGGTGATGGCGCAGCTACCGGAGGCGAGGAAACAGCGGGACTCTCGTCGGCATCGGGCGCGTTCTTTTTCGGCACCATGATTCCGGTGAAAATCCTGGAAATTTCCTTTTGCAGACCCAGTTTACCCTTACGCATTATTATCCTCCACATCCGGGGCAGCGTCGTCGTTTGTTTCGGACTGCTCATCCGACTGCTGAACATCCGAGGATAAATCAACCGGTGCAGGAACAAGGTCTTCCTGCTCAACCGGCTCTATTTCGTAAAGGACATCATCCTCATCCTGTTTTAGCGAATCCGCATCGGCATCAGAGGGGGTCGCCGAATCCGAAGGCGCCTGAGCCGAGTCCTGAACAAGGTCAACATCTTCCTGCTGAACCGGCTCTATTTCGTAAATGACATCCTGTTCATCATGCTTTAACGAATCCTCACCGGCATCAGAGGGGGTCGCCGAATCCGAAGGCGCCTGAGCCGGGTTCTTAACAAGGTCAACATCTTCCTGCTGAACCGGCTCTATTTCATAAATGACATCCTGTTCATCCTGCTTTAACGAACCCGCATCGGCATCAGAGGTGGTCGTCGAATCCGAAGTCGCCTGAACCGGGTTCTGAACAAGGTCAACGCCATTCTGCTGAACGGGCTCTATTTCACACAGGACATCCTGAGCATCCTGTTTTGGCCCATCGGCAGCGGCCTGGATTTCGGCCTGAGCATCCGCCGGTGTTTCAGACGACGGTCGGTCCTGGTTACGGACAAACTCTTTGCCGTGTAGGATTTCGTCCACGAGCGTCATATATTCGATTGCGCCACGGCTATCCGGTGCGTACGTAATAACGGATTCACCGGCGCTAGGGGCTTCTGCGAGACGGACATTTCTGTGTATGACGGTAAGGAATACAAGCTCGCCGAAGAACTCACGCATCTGCTGAGCAATCTGCCTTGTGAAAATGAGACGGTCTTCAACGAAGGTAAGGAGAAGCCCGGTGATTTTGACCTTGCAGGGATAAAAATGTTCGGTAATGATTTCACAGGTTTCGAACAACTGCTTAAGGCCTTCCATCGCATAATAATGGACCTGGACGGGAACGATAAGGTCTGTGCTGGAGATAAGCGCATTGAGCGTGAGGATACCCAGCGAGGGAGGACAATCAATGACGCATATATCATATTTGTCGTCGATTGTCTTAAACTGCTCTGTGAGCATAAACTCCCTGCCGGAGACGGTGGCGAGGTCAAGCTCTGCGCCGGAGAGCAGGACGTTGCTTGGTGCAACATCAACGTTTTCGGTTTTGCTGCTGACAATGACGTCGGTAATCGGGACCTGCTTGTCAACAATAGCGTTGTAAATGGTTTTGTTGAAGGACTCCGGGTCGCAGCCGAGACCGAGCGTGGAGTGGCCCTGGGGGTCGAGGTCAACGACGAGGACCCTTTTACCCTTTCGGCCAAAGGCGGCGGCAAGATTGACCGTCGTGGTCGTCTTTCCGCATCCACCTTTCTGATTGGCTATGGCAATAACTCTCATTTTTCAATCCGTGAATTAACCCTCTGGTCTTTTTTTGGCAAGGAACGTAAGTCCCATATCGACTCTGTGATTCCCGCTTTCAATAGTTCCGCGGCTGAATTTGACCCTGTCAACGAAGAAGACGGGACGATGCCTTTCGAGGGCGTTTAATAAAGTCGCAAACTGTCTGAAGTCGGATTCAAAACTAATATCAATGTGGTTTTCCTGCAAATTTTTACAATCGGACAAATCGGCGGCTTTGGACATATCCGGGGTTTTGACGGTAAAAGCGTTGACCCGTTTTTCGCCTGCGATGCGACCGACGTCAAAGGTAAGATTGGCGGACTCCTCAAATTCGACGGCAAAATCACCGAGCTGCAATTTCAAGGCGGCAACCTCAGCGATGAGTTTCCTTTTGTTTTCCTCTTTATCGGCATCGACGGCGGACTCATAGAGTTTCTTTTTCTCGGCCAATTCCTGCGCAAGCTTGGAAGATACCTCCAACTGCGGCGAAATGAGGAGGATAAAGACAGCGACAAAGAGCGCCAGGGAGACGGCCCAGACAATGCCCAACGTCAGAAGATATTTTTTATAAGCTTTCAACACCATCGGCTATAATCCCGGTTTAAAGATACAATCAATGTCATAACAGACGACATCACGTCCATCGAGGGTATCACGGACCTGCGAGGCAATAACAATGTCATCGAGCTTTGAGCCGAGGACATCAGAGGCGAGGAGCTTGTCGCGAAAGACCCTGACTTCAAGGTCGTCGGCGGCGCTTGGACTGGCGGCGACCCGCATTTTAAGATTCCTTACGCTGATATTCGCATCGTCTTTCCTGTTTTTTTCGTTTTTCGAGATTCTTCGTTTTGTAGTAATATTTTTTACTTCAAGATTCGTAATGATGACCGAATCAGGGAGATTCTGCACAAGGTCAACGAGAACGGGAGTCCACTGGAAATGGCCTCGGAGGAGGTTTGACACATCAGCCAGACAGGCGTTAATCGAGGACTTATCCATTTCGAAAGATTGCCTGCGCTGAAGGGCATCGGAGAGCTGTTTTGTCTGATTTTCGTAGCTGACGATATTCTGTTTGGCGACGGAAATAATGACATTGGTCTGGAAGTAATAACCGGTCATCACAATAGCCACAAGCGCAGGGACGGCAAAGGTGGCGACGAAAATGGCGACGCCCTGCGGCTTTGTCCTGACCGGGATACCCTGACCTTTCAGCAAATCGATAGTAAACATATTAAATAGCCCTCATAGCAAGCCCCGCGGCAACGGCCATAGCCGGTCCTTTTGCCTGAATGACATCGAGGCACTTTCGGCCGACGGCGCAGTGCATCGAGTCGAAAGGATTCCAGAGAATTGCCCTGATGGGAAGCTGCCTGTTGAGAATATCAACGAAACCCTTAATCATACCGAAAGAGCCGCACACGAGAATCTGCTCAATGGAAGAGGATTTTTCCTGAACGCTGTGATACCTGAGCGTTTCAGCGACATCGTTGACGAGCTTTCCGCAGGCCTTTTCGAACGAGGCATTGAGCTTATCCTGGGGAATCGTCGGGTTGATATTTCCGAAGAAGTCCTTTTCAGCGATTTCGTAGTTAACATTATTATCTTTTGCAATCTGTGCAATGATATCGCTGCCCGCGTAACGAACGGTTCGGACAAAGGGCAGGCCGTTTTCCCCCATAACCGACAGAGTTGCGCTGGAGGCGCCTACGTCGAGTATTGCGACGGAGCAGATATTTTCCTGGTCCGATTTGAGCTCTTTGAGGCAATTGAGCAGCGCGAGGCCGTCAACATCCATAAGGACACAGGTAAGGGAGCATTTTTCCGCGGCGTGAGTTTTGCGTTTAATAACGTCGTTGGTGGCGGCGACGAAGACACCGACGTATGCGTCGCTTTCTTTTTGTATTATCTGGAAATCGAGGACGGCATCATCGATGTTGAAGGGGCAGACCTGCGAGGCCTCGAGACGAATAGCACCTTCGAGTTCCGGGGTCTGAAGCGGGGGGAACTTGAAATGTCGGACGGCGACTTCCGGACCTGAGACGCTGCATACGGCCATTTTTGTTCGAACTTTAGCGGCAGAGAAACACTTGTGGAGCGCCTTTTCGACCTCGGCCTGCCTGTCGGAGCTGTCGCCTTCGCCTTTTTCGATATCAACAAGGCCTGCGGCGACAACCGCATATCTGTCTTTTTCATGCGAAAGCTGGACCATTCTTATCGAAGAGGAGCCGATGTCGAGACCGATGACATCATAATTTCCCAAGCCGAGATATTTTTTCCATTTCGCCTTCATATAGAACCAGAGCAGCTCTTTAGTTTCCCAAAGACCGTGTCTTTTCACCAAACAACGATAATGTTGAAACATCAATCACTACTCCTTCATCGGCTTAATTAAAGACGGATTTTAATCACAAATCGAGATAAGCTTTGAATAAGAGCGCAGAGGTTTTGAACAGGGGGCTGTAGTCCTATAAATACGCAAGCAGAGGGCGTAAAACGCGGATTATCAGTACTTGCGGTCAGACAGAGGTTGCCATCAGGATGCTTCGAAAAAGACGATTCAGACGCAAGCATAAAATAAAAGTCCCCCCACCGTAGTTATCGGTCATTATTAAGTTATCCCCGGCGAAACCGGGGGAAGAAGAATTATAACCCCCTTTGAAGCACAGTCATTTCAAAATATAGGAAATAAAAGGGGCGCGGGCAAACGAAGAACGGAAGACAGAGAACTGAGGAATATTGAAAACAGAAAGCAGAACAGAGAATGCAGAATTCAGAATGCAGAACGGAGATTATCGAGGAATGAGAGATCAGGTTTTCGGGAAAAGGCACAAGGATTCAAGCACCCAAGACGACCGTAGAAAACAGGCGAGTGTCCTGTTTTTCTTCCTGAACAACAGGCAACTATCTCCGCGTTAATCAGGGACTAAACACCCCGGTTTCATCGAGCGCCATCATAGGGGGCGTTATGGGATATTCACGACCCCCGACAGCATCGGCAGCGGTGCAGGTAATGTAATAGTCATCGTAGCCGTTGAAGGTAATCTGATAACATTCTTCGGAGAAGTATTTGCCGTCCAGGTCTCCGGCAACGCCACCGGCCCTCGGGTTGAAACCGAGCTGAACCAGAGTAGTGCCGGCGTAGGTATAGGCAGGACCTTTTTCTCCACAGAAAGCACGAGCGGACGTTCTTATGCTGCCCATAGCAGACGTTGCTTCGGACCATTTGGAGGCATCGACCCGCCCCCTCAATAACGAGATTGCCACGGCCGACAAAATACCGATTATGAACACGACAACCATCAGCTCAATGAGAGTAAAGGCGTTTCTCGATTTTCTATAATTATTAATCATAGCAATTTGCCTCGCCGCAAAAATCCAAGGCGGGGGCCTTTACAGCCCCCGCCCTTTTTTCACAGAAAATACTTCAGCTAATGCTCATCACAGGCCCGTTAGATTTCAGTAAATAAACCTGTCTCGTCGAGCGTAACAGAAGCCGGGGTTGTGGGCTCCTCAGTCCCAGTGGCCGCAGCAGCGGTGACGGTGATGAGATAGTCATCGTAGCCGTTCCAGGCAATCGCATAACACTCTTCGGAGAAGTATTTGCCGTCGAGGTCTCCTGCAACGCCAGCGGCCCTCATCGTGAAACCAAGCTGCCCTATAGTAGTTCCAGCATATGTGTAGGCAGGCCCTCTTTCCGCACAGAACGCACGGGCGGCAGTTCTGATACTGCCGGCGGCGGCCTTGCCTTCCGACCACTTGGCTGCGTCAATACGACCACGCATAATCGGTATTGCTACAGCAGCCAGAATGCCGACGATGAACACAACCACCATCAGCTCGATAAGCGTGAAACCTTTTCTGTTAATCATTTGCTTTCTCCTTAAAAAACGGTTAGTTTACAAGTTCCGACTTGTTACGTTGCAAATCGGCTAAAACTCGTCTTGACTTTATTAAGTTCCTCCATAGGGCAATGCCCCCAGTGAAATATTGCGGCATCCGGCGTCCCTGCTTAGCCGGCGTTTGCGGACATCGAGAAAATCGGCAGATACAGCGCCAGGATAACGATCAATACAATCCCTCCAACCGTTACAATCATAATAGGTTCGAGCAGTCCGAGGACGGTGCTGATTGTGGCATCGACCTTCCGCTCATAATAATCCGACGTTCTTTCGAGGACCTGCGGCAACGAACCGCTTTCCTCGCCGACCTGAACCATTTTGACGACCATATTCGGGAAAAAGCCGGCGGAAGCCAGCCCCATAGACACGGATGAGCCCTGGACAATGTGTTCCCGGCCGCGAACAATGGCGTCCTTGATGATGTCGTTTTTGGTCATAGTTTGCAGTATATCGAAGACCTCAAGCACAGAGACGCCCGCGGAAAGCAGGGTAGCCATTGTCTTACAAAAAATGGCGACGAAGCCCTGGCTGAGAATTTTACCCATAAGAGGGAACCTCAGGGCGATTTTGGAATAGATGTAATGGCCCTTTGGGGACTTTCCAAAAAAGACAGCGGAACAGGAGACCAGGACGACGGAGGCGATTATGAAAATAATGTTGTGCACAATAAAATCATAGAAGCCCATAAAGGCGCGCGTAAATCCTGGGAGTTGTCCGCCGAACTGGTCGAAAATGGCGCGGAACCTCGGAATTATGAACGCCATAATGAATACAACAATCAGGACAATGAATACAAGAACAAAAATGGGATACGCCATCGCGCCCTTGATTTTTCGTGCGAGGCGGTCTCTGCTGTCGAAATGCTCGGCGACCCTTTTCAAGGCGCCCGGGAGGTTACCGCTGGTTTCGCCGGCCATAATAATTGCGCGCGAGAGCTGGTCGAAAACCTTTGGGAACATGGCGATACCGCCGGAGAAGTTTTCGCCTTTTCTCATTTTGTCGAGAATAGTGCGAAGGACTTCCTGAAGATAAAGGTTTTCGATGTCGTTTGAAATGGTTTCAAGGCCGGTGGTGATGGGAATGCCGCCTTCGACCATCGTGGTCAACTGCCAGCACAGGGCCGCAACATCGGCGGACCTGATTCGTTTTCGAGTTTGCTTTTTGGGGCTTTGTTTGACGGCCTCGACGATTTCCTGGATAGAAACCGGAGTCAACCCTCTCTCACGAAGCCAGGCGATAACGTCATTTGGGGAGTTGGCCTGTGTAAGCCCCTCCTTTTTTGAGCCGGATGTTTCACACGCGGTATATTTAAAGCTTTTCATTCAAAAATCCCTGAAAGAACTCCACGAATCGTTTTAGCCGGTCTTAAACCAGGCAATTAAGCAATCGTCTATGAGAAAGGCCTGCTTTAGTAAAAAAACTCCTTCCGGCAATACTGGCAGCGATTGTTTTTACGTCCGTTTTTATGTTGCTTTTCATCGAAATAATACCTTTATTTTTTCGTTTCATCCGGAATATTAACTTTCAATTCCTGCTGTTCGACTCTCACGTCGCCGATATCCTCGCTGAAGGTTACGCCAAGGACTTCCTCAGCGGTCGTCAAACCCTGAAGCATTTTACTGATGCCGCTTTCGAGAAGGCCGCCATAGCCCTTTTGCCGAGCGAGCAACCTAAGCTGTGCTTCGGGAGCTGATTTGGTGACCAAATCGCGCATATCGTGGTCCATAACGAGAAATTCAAAGATTGGGAGTCGTCCGAAATAGCCGGTGTTTCCGCAGTATTTGCAGCCGTGGCCTTTGAAAAACTTTGCGTTTTGAAGTTTTTCGGGGCCAAGCTTGAGACGTTTGACGACATTTTCATCGAGTTCGGCCGGCTCCTTGCACTTGTCGCAAATTTTCCTGACCAAACGCTGGGCAATAACCAGATTCAGCGACGATGCGAGCAGGTATGGCTCGATACCCATATTGAGCAGACGCGTCAGCGCGCTTGGTGCGTCGTTTGTGTGGAAGGTGCTGAGCACGAGGTGGCCTGTCAAGGAAGCTTTTATGGCGATTTCGACGGTTTCCTTGTCTCGAATTTCTCCAATAAGTATGATATCCGGGTCCTGTCTTAAAATCGAACGCAGACAGGAAGCGAAGGTGAGGTCGATTTCGGGCTTGACCTGAACCTGGTTGATGCCTTTTAGCCGGTATTCGACGGGGTCTTCGACGGTTGTGATATTGACCGAGGGGTCTTTAACATAATTGAGGCAGGAGTAGAGCGTGGTGCTTTTACCGCTACCCGTCGGGCCGGTTACAATCATAATACCGTGGGGCTGAGAAAGGGCGTTTTTCAGAACGGACAGAGAATTCGTATCCATACCGAGCTTGTCGAGGTTATGCGAAGCGCCGGAGGTATCAAGAATTCTCATAACGATTTTTTCGCCGTAAATGGTGGGGAGGGTGGAGACGCGGACATCGATTTCCCTGTTAGCTGTTTTAATTTTGAGACGGCCGTCCTGCGGGAGACGGCGTTCGGCGATATTGAGGTTCGAGAGGATTTTGATTCTGGCGAGGACGGCGCCCTGCATATGCCTGGCCGGCGGAACCATATCACGAAGGTTTCCGTCGATTCTCATACGAATCATCATCGTTTTATCCTGGGGCTCGATATGGACGTCGCTGGCCCTGCTTTTGACGGCCTGGCTGAGGAGCAAATCGACGAAGCGAATGACGGGGGCCTTGCCTGCGGCGGCTTCGGAGTTGTCTGCGTCGCCGTCAGCGGCCTCTTCGAGAATTGACTCGACCCTTTCATCGGCTGCGCCCTGTACGGCGTCTTCGCCGGCGACAAGCTCTCGCAAGCGCTGCTCCTCCATATCAGAGCCGTGATACACCAGCTCGATGGTTTTGCGGATTTCCTGAGCTGAGCCGATGACGACCTTAATGGGTCGTTTGATTTTGAGCGTTATGGTATCGATTGCGATTACGTTGAGCGGGTCGGCCATGGCGACGATTATCCTGCCATCCACCTCGCCGACGCATACGAGACAGAAACGCTTGGCAATGGTCTCATCGAGCACCCTTGCGACGTTCATATCGATTTTGGAAATGTCGTCGAAGCGGAAATACTCCATAGAAAGGTGTTCAGCGAGGGCCTGTGTGACCTGTTCTTCGGTCATCATACTGAGCCGAAGGAGGGCCTCGCCGAGCCGGCCGCCGAGACGCCGCTGGTCATCGAGGGCCTTTACCAACTGCGGGCGAGTAAGAATGCCCTTTGATACGAGGAACTCACCAAAAAGATGAGTTGTTTTCAATTTATTAGGGACCTCAGTGGCTGCCTGAACAGGATTCATCAACTCTCCTCATTTTAGAAACAGCGCCCTTGCTAAAACCTGGCGAAAAAAATGCTTTCGCAAATTTTCGGCCTTACGAGGGGGGTAAAAAGATACAGTTTCAGGACGGGCTTATCCCTCTCATTTATAAAACCTGACAAGAGCGTAATGCTCACCATATAAAGTATATTCAAAAAACGGTTTTCTGCAAAAATTTTTGGTCTCAAACGCCATAATTATTACACATTTATCTCACTGAGCCGTCCGGCAGGGGTGTTTGTTCAGGCGTTTGCGCGAAAAATCCTTGTTATAGGACGAATAAAACCCAAAAGCCAAAGTCAAAGTCAAGCAGCGACAACGACGTTACGGCGAAACCATTTTTTTTCTTTTGTCGGACATTGCCTGAAGGGTCGCCAGAGAAGCGAATTTGTCGTCAGCGAATTCAAAGACCTCATCGAGGCCAACGACGCTGAAGACGCCCCTTGTCGCTGCCGGGACATTACAAAAGATGAGCTTATGGCCGCAGTCGGCCAAGAGCTTACGCAGGCGTAACAGGCCGGAAATGCTTGTAGAGGTCATTATATCGACGTTTGTGAAATCGACGACGACGTCGCAATCGCCGCGGTCGCGGACGATTTCCACGAGCGTCTTAAGCTCACTCCTCATCCGCGGCTCTCGCGGCAGGTCAACGAGAATAACGTCATCCGACCAGTTTTGAAAGCCCATTACATTTCTCCAAATATGGAACACCGGATACACCGGGTTTCAACGACCTATCGGCATAAAATTTGACCGGGTTAAGTAAAAACTCGCCGTTCGCGGCCCGACACTCGATACCCGCAGCGGACAGGACAAATTTTCAATTTTCGATTTTCTATTTTCAATTTAACATCAGGTTTTCATGGTAAATTAGCGTTTTTTTACGCAAAACAACGCTGTTTTTAGCAATTTTCATCAGTTTTTGTTACTTTTTTGACAGCAGTGTTCTTCGACCCTCATTTTTGAGTTAAAAACGCAGATAGCCACAGATGACCATAGATGGCCAAGGTTATGATATGCAGGAAAATCCTCGTTTTTACGCTAAAAACGCAACTTAGCATTAGTATGCAGTAGTATGCGCTGGCATCGCTTGTGAAGCGTATAGTTGACAGCGTTCAGCGTTCGGCGTGCAGCGGACAGCGCGAAGCGTATCTCGTATATCGTAGTTTGGGTTCTACCTGAGGCGTGGAAATCTTGCCCAGATTAACAAGTTGCATTTGATAGAAAATAACCCATAGTAACAAGTTCGGTTTTTTTGAAATTTTGTCGAAAAAAAGCGATAACATATTGCAAAGTTGTGGACTTCTACTTATAGTGTTACTGTTTCCCGATTTTCTCACCATAAAATTTAAAATGGCTGAGTTTTGTTTTTTATTAAGAGGAGCTGTTTTTTATCGTGAAAAACGCACCTGATAACTTACCAACACATTTATAAGGAGGTTCAAAATGTCTGCGAAATGGTTCGACAAGCTCACCATCCCGAGTATAGTCGAGGGAAAGTCAGTCATAATTTCAACAATAATTCTCATCACCAGCATTTGCGGAATAGCAGTAGCAGCAACACCAGCCGAGATTGAGCAGGCAATTGAAGATGGTATCGCTTGGCTGGCAGCTCAACAAGATCCTTGTTATGGATATTGGCAAGATGACAGTCACCGAGCTGCACCTACGGGGCTTGCCCTTACTGTGCTACAGGAGCGGGCGTTTGTGCTGGGATATTCTCCGTTTGACCCCTGTTATCCTTATAATGAGAACGTTGAAAAAGGATTCGCATATCTGTTCAGTCAGACAAATATCATCAATACTCCCAACCAACCGGCCGGTAATCCCGATACCGATGGGGATGGTAATGGTGTATTCGTATACGTCAGCGTTGCAGGCGGAGTATACTTTACGTACGCTACGGGCATTGCTATGATGGCCATTGCGGTCAGTCAAGATCCCAACAGAGAGGTCAATTCGCCCGGCTCTCCGGTGCATGGATGGACTTACAAAGAGGTATTGGTTGATATGGTCGATTATATGTCCTTTGGCCAGATAGATAGAAGCTATGGCCAAGGGGGCTGGAGATATTCGCATTACGATAATTCAGGAGCAATGGCAGACAATTCTAACTCCGGCTATGCAGTCCTGGGATTAGCTTACGCTGAGGCATTGGCCTATGGCTTTAACTGTACCGTACCTCAATTTGTAAAGGATGAACTTAGCATATGGATTGATTACATCCAGAATGACGCCGATGGAGACGCTCAAGATGGTGGTTCCGGTTATAGCAGTCCAGATGGTTCAGTTAATATGTTGAAAACCGGCAACATAGTCCTGCAAATGGTCTTCCATGGTGATGAGCCAGATACCCAACGGTTGAAAGATGCATTAGACTATCTGGGGCGTTCATGGAACAATCCAACACAGAATCCCGGCTGGGGTAATCCTTATGATCCTCACTGCCAAGCGACATTTTGCATCATGAGGGGTTTAGTGTATGCTGGTTTCAGCGAAATAGTGGTCGGTGGCAGCCCAAGGGACTGGTGTGCTGATTTCAATGATGCGCTTGTAAATGCCCAGGACCCTTGTGGTTACTGGCCTAACGACCCTTATGGCGGGACAATATTGGCTACCGAGTGGGCCTTATTGACGCTGGAGAGATCCGCCCCGATACGGATTCCAACCCTCGAGAAAGATGACAGCATCGGAGACGGCAATTATGTTGAGCAGGGCGATGAGATAGCGTACACGATTTGTTACAGCTATTCCGATGAGCCATTCCTTAGTGATATCTACGATGTGAATATTATTGATTATCTGCCGGCAGAGGTGGATTTCAATGATGCTTCAGCCGGTGGAGTTTATGATTCCAATTCCCATACTGTTAGATGGCCGATTGGGACTATTTCGCCGGGGGATGTAAATTGCTTTACGCTGACAGTCGAGGTGAAATGCCTGCAGCCGGGCAGTACAATCGAAAACTCCTGCGAGATGAAAAGCGGCAACCAGCCCTTAAATACATCTCATGAATACACGCCTGCGTTCTCTTGGTACCCGACGCTTACGAAGGAGGATGTGGGCGATGGGAACTGCGTTGGCCCCGGCGATTACGTTAACTATAGCATTTGTTACGACGCCAACGGCTACAGTGATACAAATGTAGAGATTACCGATGTGCTGCCACCCGGAACGGAGTTTGACTCGGCCACCGGTAACTATGAGCATATCGCCGGTACGGTTACGTGGAACATCGGCACATTGGGGCCGAATGATACAAACTATGTTACGCTGACAGTCGAGGTGAAATGCCCTCAGCCGGGCGGGACAATCACGAACAGTTGCGAACTGAACGGTGATTGTATTAGTCCCATATATGCTGAGGAGAATACCCCTGTATGCACAAACTATCCAACGCTTACGATGGTTGATGTCAATGACGGGAATTGCGTTGGTCCCGGCGATTACGTTACCTACAACATCTGTTATGCTGCCAATGATTACGGTGATACGAATGTCATGATTACTGATACCCTGCCGAACGAGGTGAACTATATCTCATCGGATCCCTTTGGGAGTTACAATCCAATTAATCACATAGTTGAGTGGAGTATAGATTTTCCACCTGATGCCTGTGATTGTATCGAGCTGGTCGTTCAGGTCAATGCGAGGGCTAGACCGGGTGGAATAATCACAAACACCTGTGAACTGAGTGGTGATTGTATCAACCTGAACACCGAAGAACATACTGGTGTTTGCTGTTGGAACGGCCCTGTAGTTTATGTTGATGTAAATGCCAAGGATTACAACAATGGAACTTCGTGGGAGGATGCTTACAACTATCTTCAGGATGCTTTGCTGACTGCACAAAACTGCGAATGTAATGAGGTCTGGGTAGCCGAGGGGGTATATATACCTTCTGAACCGACAGACCCCTGTGACCAGCGAACAGCGACGTTTGAGCTTATCAATTGTGTTGCTATTTATGGTGGCTTCCCGTCAGGCGGAGGCGCGTGGGAAGAACGCAATCCCGTTCTTTATGAAACAATCCTCAGCGGCGACCTCCAGGGAAATGACAGCCAAGTCAGTAATCCGCAAGATATGCTCGACGATCCAAGCCGTGCTGAGAACAGCTATCACGTTGTAACCGGTAGCGGAGTAAATAACACCGCGGTATTAAACGGCTTTGTCATCACGGGCGGCAATGCCAATTATAATGATCCGTATGATGTTGGCGGCGGAATGTATAATAATGATGGCAGCCCCACGGTGAGAAATTGCCAATTCAAATGTAACGCGGCCCGCGGTGGAGAAGGGGCATATGGGGTAGTCTGGGGAGGAGGAGGAATGTACAACCGGGGCATTACGACAATATCTAACTGTTCGTTTGTCAATAACTGGTCAATGTATGGTGGTGGGATATTCAATGTTACAGATATGAATGTCGTAAACTGTACATTTGTGGGAAACGGTGCTGATTTCGGTGGTGGTATACATTCGAAAGCTAATATTAATGTGACGAACTGTATTCTGTGGGATAACCAAGGCGGACAAATCAGCGGATCCACCTACTACTACTATCTCTCAGTTACCTACAGCGATATTCAGGGCGGCTGGCCGGGCGTGGGTAACATAGATGAGGACCCGATGTTACATTCGGATGGCTTGCATTTGACGCTGTGCTCGCCCTGCATCGACGCCGGGAAGAATACGCCTCCGGGCGGTCTGGAGCCGAATGATATCGACGGCGAAGACCGGATCATGAATGGCCGATGCGCCAGTGAAGCAACCGTCGATATGGGTGCGGATGAATATTATGTGGATGACTGCAACATATTTTTATGTGCGTATTGTCCTACGCCGGTTACCAATTATCTCGCATATTTTTACATAGATAAGCTTGAGCTAAGCTGGAGGGCAGGTAGTAAGGCGGCAGATATTAACGGACACAGGATTTATTTAGAAACGGACTACAGCGAGGTTTTGAATGCCACAACCGACACGCCAAGGGTCTACCGGGGAACGACGACAGACCCCTGCTATCCACTAATAAGGTTGCTGGAAGATAGAGATGGTAATTCGCTACCTGATTATAATTTAATCCCTAACACAGTTTATTACTGGCGCATTGATGAAGTGAACGACACGAATATTTGCACTGGAAACATCTGGAACTTTTCGATGGGGGAATACGTCATTGTAGATGACTTCTCTTATTACACTTCGTCGGATATGAATGCCGTATGGACAGCCCCGGTAACGAACTACTGCTTCCCTGAGTGTGCTTCCAATCCAGGCGGGACAATCGCTTTGGACGCCGGCAGGATGCGGTTCAGCTACGATAACAGAGGGACAATAGCTTGTCCGTGGTCAGAAGCCAAAGCGGATAACAACGGCGTCGGCGTTGACTGGACTGCCGGCGGCCTTATTGACCCTAACGCAATTTCTATCGCGTTCAATGGAAATGCCTCTAACAGCACGAATCCGGACTATGACAGGATGTATATAGCGATTGAAGACAAGGCCGGCCACGTTGGCAATCTGGCTTATCATCCTGACCCGAACGCCCAAGCAAAAACCTGCTGGCAGAAATGGCACATACCCCTTGCTGACTTGAACGATCCAAACGTGGATTTGACGGACATCAACGCATTGTATATAGGAACCGGCCCCAGATGCTCATGGGGACCTCCGCCATATACTTACGGCGGGACAGGCGTTGTTACAATCGACAACATCCGGCTGTATATGAGGCCGTGGCCCTGTGTGTCGGGGCTTGCTGCTGACTTCACAGTTGACTGCGTAGTCAACATTTATGATATGAAGGTTATGAGCCAGAAATGGCTTACAAGCGATACGGAGGTTGACATTTACCCTGAATGCAACCCGGACGGCATCGTGGATTTCAGTGACTTTGCGATATTTGCCAACGATTGGCTGACGGAAGATAACTGGCCGAAGGAGTGAGAAAGGGATGACAAATAGCGGCGAGTAACAATCGGCGGGGCAATCCGCCCCACCACAGGCGGGTAAACTGCGGCGGATAAAATGCCGGCGGCGGTTAAACTTTGCGAGCGAACTACGAAGGTTTCAGGACTTCGAGGCCGGTGGCGGTAATATCATCGACTTCGGCAGGCTCGACGGGCTGGTTTTGCGCCATCATATTAAACCTGTCCATCATTTCAATAATGGCCAGGTCCTTGATTTCGCAAAATTCCCTGGTGAAATGGAAGCCGGTCAAATCGTCGAAGTGCCCGATTAAAGATTCAGCGCCGTCGGAATAAAGGATGACTTTATCGCCTGGCTGAAGCTGGATTTTTTCCTGGGTGTAATCGGCGTCCTTGAATACGCCCAGAAGCGAGCCGCGAACCTCCAGTTGTTTGGGCGATTCGCCGGGCCTGAGCAGGACGGGGTAAGGATGGCCAGCCCTTGAGTACGTCAGTTCGAGCGTTTCAATATTCAGCAGGCAATAGCAGCAGGTTGCGAACTGATAGCCGGAGAGCTTCTGAGACGACATTCTGTTGTTCAGGTTTTTCATAACCTCTGCAGGCGAGAAGATTTGGTATGAAGTGTCCGCGGTCGCCCTCATCACAAGGGCCTGCTTGAGGAAGATAGTCAATAAAGCCGCAGGCATACCGTGGCCAACGACGTCGGCCACATAAAAGCCGACGTTTTTCTCATCGATGCGAACAACATTGTATATATCGCCGGAAACCCATTCAGCGGGCAAAAAGACGGTAGCCCACTTGACATTGGGGGTATGCGGAAGCTGCGTGGGCAAAAAGTCCTGCTGGACAAGCCCTGCCAGACGAAGCTGCTCGGTAAGATTATCGACGAGTGCGCCTGTCATACTAAGCTGCTCGGCGAGCTTGTTTTTGTATATCGTCTGAATCTGCTTGGGGGGAATGGCGGGCTTGACGGCAAGGCCTTCGCTCTGCTTTCGATAGGCGAGATTAACGCTTACTCTTGTCCAGAGCTCATCGACTGAGATTGCCTCGGTAGAACCGCTCATAGTGAAGCTGCTTTTCACCGGCGCCAGCGAGAAGCTTTTTACGGGAACTTTCACGCGGTCGGTAATGAGAATGACGCCGATATTTTCCATTTCGAGCGTTTCGATTATCCTGGCGAGCTTCTGCTGCTCACCGGCCTCAGAATCATTAGCGTCAACGATAACAGTACCAACCATACCGAGCTTGTCCCTGATATCGTTGAACTTGTCGATTCGAAGGATACGATGAGTAAGGTTTCTTTCCTTGAGAAGCCGTTTAATTTCGGCCGGCATCTGCTTCTGATTGGTCAGGTATAAAACATCAGTAAAGCTTCTTTGAAGCTCGATAGCGCTTAAAAGTCCGTTCTTGACCATTTTATCGTCCCCATTTTCTTTTAGAGTAAACTCCAAATCCAAATTGCATTCACAAGGCGTCGAATACATTATTCCCGGCCGCCCAGTGCGACCCGGAACCAGCACAGGAAACTTCGGTATGTTGGGCGTTACACTTTGCCTGAATTTTGTTTTTTTTGACGCCATCGTAAAGTATCGGTATCAATTTGACGCAGGGGAAACGGTTTCCGGCACTTTTTTTTAAGGCGAATTCCAACTTGTGCGGATTACGTCCGAAAAAATATCAGATAACGTCAAGAAATGTTTTCGAATCAGCCGGAGAAAATAGCTGAACCGATACGAAGAATCGTGGCTCCCTCCTCGACGGCAATCTGGTAATCCGAGCTCATACCCATACTCAGCTCTGTAAACTGAGGGCCTACGGTTTTTTCGCCCTTCATTTCAACAAACAATTCTCTTGCCCGAACGAAGCATTTTCTGATTACGTCCTTGTTGTGCGTCAGAGGCGCCATAGTCATAAGGCCGACGAGCATGACGTTGGGGAGTGTTTCAATCTGCTCGGCAAGATGGGACGCGGCGCCGACGCCGACGCCGAATTTCTGCGTCTCCTCAGACGTATTGACCTGCAGCAGAACGGGAATCGAAAAGTCGAGCTTCGCCGCGGAAGAATTTATTTCCTCGGCGAGGCGAAGCGTATCAATGGAATGAATGAGGGTGATAACGGATAAAATCTGTCTGACCTTGTTTCGCTGGAGATGCCCAATCATGTGCCAGCGAACTTTGGAAGCGGGCGTCGGCGACGAGGCCTTGCGCTGAAGCGATTCTTCAATCTGGAGAGACACTTTTTTCAACTGCTGGACCCTGTTCTCGCCGAGGTCGATATACCCAAGGCGAATAACCTCCTCGATTGCGTCGATTGAGGCGGACTTGGTAACAACGACAAGCTTGACTTCAAGGGGATTTCTGCCCACCTTCGCACAGGCGGCGTTGATATTTCCCTTAACGCGTCCAATCCGTTCGGCAATCTTAAGCATGTCAGTTACAAATCCCTTTTATACGCCGTATTTCTTTCGGGATTTATACTTTATGCCAACGACACGTGAATTTCAAGCCAATTTATGCTGGTGTAATCGGGCATACGGCACTTCAAAAAAATTGTTTTTTTTCTTGCTTTTTCAGCCGACAGCATATATTATTGAAATGGTTCAGGCAGAGTAGTGTGAACAAGGCCCCTCTGTGCATTTCGGGCGGGACACTTTTTGTTTGACACTTATTTTGGAGAGGGCGAACATCCCACTTTTTGCCTCATTGGTATCTTTAATAATGCGAAGACACTGCGTATAGCAGTTCACAGACCTCGGCGAGGCAGCGTGGTATTCCGGTTTCCCCCCCAGCCGGTTCCACCACCTCGCCTTATTTTTTGCGTAAAAAAGCGTTTTAATCGCCTTATGCCGGCCCAATCCTCGTAAAACTCCTGCGGAAAGCGAGAAAAACAGCAACTGCCAAAAGTGCTGCCGTGCCGCCGAAAATGAAGGGGGCCTGCGGCGAGACGCCCTCCCAGAGGACGCCGGCCACAATGCTTGCCGGCAATGCGGCAAGGCCTGTAACGGTATGATAGGCGCCGAGCGCGGTCGCTTTCAAATTTGCACCAGCCAGGTCCGAAACGAAGGCCCTTTCAGCGCCGTCAATGGCCGCCAACACAACGCCGTAAAGCGCAAAGAGAACCACATAAGCCACAAGCGAATCGAATACAGCGAATCCAAACGATACAACGGCGAACATAGTGAAGCCGAAAATGATTATGGGCTGGCGGCCGATTTTGTCGGAAAGGGAGCCGAGTGGAACGGCCAGGGCGCTGTAAAAAACATTGAAAAGGACGTATAAAAGGATGGGAGCGGCTTTGGACCATTCGCCTGTGAACAAATGCTGCGCCCTGAGGACAAAAAACATATAGCTGAAATTGCCCAGGGCAAAAATACCCGCAACGAGGATATACAGCCGGAGGGGTTTTGGCAGCAAAGGCAATCCGATTTTCAGCTTTATATCCTGCTTATGAATCTCCGGCTCTTTGACTAATCGGAGCGGAGGCAGCGAGGCGAGGCCGATGACGCCGGCTATTAGAATAATAGTTGAGAGCTGAAAGCCCGCGAACCAAAGAAGCAGGAACGCCACGGCTGAGCCGAGAATCGCGCCGAAGGAATCAAAGCCGCGGTGTATGCCGAACCCTTTGCCTCTGCGCGTTGCGGCCACCGATTCGGCGATAATGGCGTCGCGAGCGGCGGTTCGCAGGCCCTTGCCAAGTCGTTCGAGAGAGGCAAAAACGACGGCCAAAGGCCAGGATTTGGAGAGGGCCAAAAGAATCTTGAAAACCGTCGATACGCCGTAGCCCCAATAGACGAATACCTTGCGTTTGCCTGTTTTGTCGGAGAGGTAGCCACAAAACACCTTGAGAATGCTCGATAAACTGTCTCGAAGCCCCCCTACCAAGCCGATAATCCGGCCTGAGCCGCCCAGCGATGCGAGGAAGAGCGGCAGGATGGGCATTATCATTTCGGAACTGAGGTCGTTCAAGAAGCTGACGACGCTGAGAATGACGACGTTGCGAAAGCCAACCTTTTGGTTATTGGCTTGCATAGTGTTACTCTCCGCGAACCTGGACTGAGAATCGCCTGCTTCGCGGGCCGTCGAATTCGCAGAAGTAGAGCCCCTGCCAGGTGCCGAGGGCCAATTGGCCATCTCTGATTAAAATTTGCTGGGTGCAGCCGACGAGCGAGCTTTTGCAGTGGGCGTCGGAATTGCCTTCACCGTGGCGGTAGCCGGGGCGAAGATGCGGAATCAACTCTTCGAGCGTTAAAAGTATATCGTGGACAACGGAGGGGTCTGCGTTTTCGTTGATGGTTATGCCGGCCGTCGTATGAGGGCAATAAACTATTGCGTCGCCCTCTTTTACGCCTGCCTTATTCACAACAGAAGCGACCTCGCCAGTTATATCAACGAATTCGCAATGCTGCCTTGTGCTGATATGAAAGTCCTTCGTGATAATTTTCACAGTATTCGCTCCTGTCAATGATGGGTTAAAACAAATCCTACGACACTCAGCCGAAAAGTTTTTCCAATTCGGTTATAAGCACAGGAATATCAACGGTCGAAGTGCTCCACACGACGTTTAAGTCAATATCAAAGTAAACGTGAATGAGCCGGTTCCTCATCCCGATTATTATAAACCAGGGAATATCAGGTGTCTTGTCTTTAAGCTCATCCGATATTTGATTGGCTGCCTCGCCGATGATTTCAAGGAGATGAACAAGCGAATGAACCAGCTTAGGGTCACGATTCAGGTCTTCGCGCGTCGCGGACTGCACATATTGCCGGATTTCAAGCGCGGCATCCAGCATATGCCTTAATCTCACCTTGTCTTCAGGACTGATACTCAAGTTGTGCATTTCTCATCACCTCGTCGCGAAAATATTTGCTCAGGTCGCCTGGGGTTCGCAAATCGACTTTTCTGCCGAGAACTTCGGCCAGCTCCATTTCCATTTTGATTATCGAAAACAACCCGGGCGTCCGGCCTTCTTCGTACTCCACCAAAAGGTCTATGTCGCTATCCGGCTTCAATTCACCGCTAACCGCTGAACCGAAAAGGGACAATTTCCTGATGTAGTTTTTTTTACAAAACTCGGCCAGTTTATCTTTGGGCATTTTCTGTTCAAGTGAATAAGCCATATTTACATACTCCTGTAATTATCGGGATTAAGGTAGCTTATTTACCTGTGATTGCAAGGCAAAACTTCACATCTCATCAACAACTTCGATACCTAAAAGCTCGCTCAAGCCATGTTTTATTGTCCTGGCGGTGAGGTCGCAAAGCAAGAGTCGCGTCGGGCGTTTGTCGGGGTCTGCATCTAAGACGGGGCAATCGTTATAAAAGGTGCTGAACTTCTGGGCGAGGTCGTAAAGGTAGCTTGTCAGGTAATTGGGCCTGTAGTCGGCCAATGCCGCCTCAACTGCCTCGCCATAGCGAATAAGGTGCTTGGCCAAATCCAATTCACTTGGTTCGGTTAGCGAAACCGCCTTCAAGCCGGCCATTTCCTTTTCAACATCAATACCCCTTTCCCCGCCTTTTCGATTAATCGACTTGACCCTGGCATAAGCGTATTGCATATACGGGGCGGTGTTGCCCTCCATCGCTAACATCTTGTTAAAGCTGAAGATATAGTCGCTTGTGCGGTTATTGGAATAGTCGGCGTATTTCACGGCACCGATACCCACGGCCTTTGCAATCCTGTCCTTTTCATCTTTAGTCAAGACAGGGTTCTTTTCATTAACGATTTTTCTTGCGCGCTCAACGGCCTCATCGAGAAGTTCTTTTAGTTTTACGTTTTCGCCTGAACGTGTTTTTAACGGCTTGCCGTTTTCTCCCAAAACGCTGCCGAATGTTACGTGATGCAGCATTTCCCGTTTTGCCCAGCCGGCTTTTTCGGCTACTGCGAAAACCATATCAAAATGCAAACTCTGCCGAGCATCGGTAACATATATGATTTCATCCGCCTTTAGCTCACCCACCCGATACCGAATCGCTGCCAAATCCGTTGTAGCATACAAATATGCTTCATCTGACTTTTGCACGAGCACAGGCAGGGGCTTGCCTTCTTTATCTTTAAATCCCTCAGGGAAAACACATATCGCCCCTTCCGATTCGACAGCCAGCCCCTTCTTCTTCAACTCCTTAACTATTTCCGGCAAATCATTATTATATTCACTTTCTCCTCGAACATGTTTCTCTGAAAGAGTTACATTTAATTTATGGTAAAGATCATAAGAATAGTAAAGTGATTGGCTGCGAATAAATTGCCAAATTGCACATATTTTTGGGTCTCCACTTTGTAGTTTTACTACATATTCACGGGATTTAGAAGCGAAGGCAGTATCACTATCATAGATCTTTTTAGCTTCACGATAAAACGCTTCCATATCAGGAATGTTCATATCAGCAACAGAAATTCCAGATACAACTCCAATAGAAGGCCCAAGTTTTTCAATAGATGCATCTGGAAATTTCTGAAAAAAATAACATATCAGCATGCCAAAGTGCGTTCCCCAGTCGCCGATGTGGTTCTGGCGGATGACAGTGTGGCCTTCAAATTCGAGCAATCGGCAGATACAGTCGCCGATGATTGTGCTGCGGAGGTGGCCTACGTGCATTTGCTTGGCGATGTTGGGGCCTGAGAAATCGACGACGATTGTTTTGGGCTTTTCGGTCTTTTCGATACCTAAGCGAGCGGGGTCTTTGCTTACCTGTAAGAAGTTTTCAGCGACAAATTCAGGTTTGAGGCGAAGGTTGATAAAGCCGGGGCCGGCCACCTCGATACTCGATACTTGATGCTCGATGCTCGATGTCTCGACGAGTTTTGCGACGATTTGCTCGGCAAGTTTACGGGGATTTGTCTTTAGCTGTTTAGCCAGCGGCATAACGCCGTTGACCTGGTAATCGCCGAATCTGGGGTCGGTGGCGGGCTTGACCAATGCGGGACAGCCCCCCTGCCCCGTTACTTCGGCCATTACTGAGCTAATTTTTTTTTCGAGAATGTCAAGAACGGATTGCATCCCTACCGACCCGCAAAATTCTAAATTCTTTATTCTAAATTTTCAATTTTTTAGCGTCGCCCCAGAGGAGCTCCAGGTCATAGTAGCTTCTCGACTGGCTGTCAAAGATATGCACAACGGCATCGATAAAATCCAAAAGGACCCATTTGCCCTGCTCATAGCCGGCACGGCCGAAAAGCGAGGAACCCTTCTTTTTTGCCAAATCGGTGATTTCATCGGCGACGCTTCGCATCTGCCTGTCGCTTGTGCCCGTTAGAATTAGGAAATAATCGGTTACCTGCGAGACCTTTCGCATATCGAGGGCAACGACGTCCGTGCAATGACGCTCGCCCGCCAGTTTTGCGGCGGCTATGACGAATGCCTTTGTCTTGCGATTTATTTTTCTTATCAAATCAACTCCATTAAAAAACAGGGGCGGCCTGATTTCGGCCACCCCTATAGATTACGACCGTGCGAACCAAAAGTCAACTAACCGGTCGCATTATCGCAAATGCAGCCAGTTACCAACAACCGGCGCGAACTTCAGAATTACGCCCGTAAAGACAAGCGAGACCATACTCATCAGCTTAATAAGAATATTCAAGCTCGGGCCCGAGGTATCCTTGAACGGGTCGCCGACGGTATCGCCGACGACTGCGGCCTTATGTGCAGGCGAGCCCTTGCCGCCGAGGTTGCCCTTCTCGATGTATTTCTTGGCGTTGTCCCAGGCACCGCCTGAGTTGTTAAGTGCAACGGCAAGAACAAAACCACAAGTCAAACCGCCCGCCAGCAGCCCCATTACGCCCGGAACACCGAGAATTATCCCGACTGCTATCGGCACGAGAATCGCCAAAAAGGATGGCAGAATCATTTCTCGCTGTGCACCTGCTGTTACTATCGAAACACAGCTTGCATAATCGGGTTTGGCCTTGCCTTCCATAATGCCCGGTATTGCTTTGAACTGCCTGCGGACTTCCTCGACGATTTTGCCTGCGCTTCTTCCCACGGCCTTCATCGTCAGAGCACAAAACAAAAACGCCATCATAGAGCCGAGGAAAAGCCCCGCCAGAAGACGCGGATTCATAATTGTTAACTGGTATGCGGCGAGGAAATCGGAAATATGAGCCGTGGCGACGTTAATGGCCCCTTCAACCTGCCTGCCCGGATGCGTGAAAAGGACGTTGCCGACCTTATAAACACCGTCGGGACTCTCGGCAGCAAAGCGGCTAATCCATATTTTGATTTCCTCGATATTGGCCGCCAAGAGAGCCATAGCCGTAAGCGCCGCCGAGCCGATTGCGAAACCCTTGCCCGTCGCGGCGGTAGTGTTGCCTAATGCGTCGAGGGCATCGGTCTTTTTACGAATCTCAGGGCCAAGCTCCGACATTTCAGCGTTGCCGCCGGCGTTGTCGGCGATTGGGCCGTAAGCATCGGTCGCCAGCGTAATACCGAGGGTCGCGAGCATACCGACCGCCGCAAAACCGATGCCGTATAACCCCATCGCCATATCAGTAAAGCCGCCCGCAAAAGCAAACGCGGCGATTACGCAAATAGATATTGTGATGACCGGAAATCCTGTTGACATCATACCATTGGCAAAGCCGGTGATAAGGACCGTGCCAGCGCCCATTTGTGCCTGTTCGGCTATTTCGCGGGTCGGCCTGTACTCATCGGAGGTATAGTATTCGGTAAACTGACCTATTAGGACGCCCGCAACCAGACCCGAAACGACCGAGCCAAAAACACCCCAGCTTATCCAGTCCGTTATGGCAAGCAGCCCAACTGCGATGATTATCAGCAACGAGCTGCTCAGCGTTCCCATAAGCAACGCCCTGAGAAGGTTTTTCTGTGAGGCGTCCTCTTTGCAGCGAACAACAAAAACACCGATGATTGAAAGAATCGTCCCGATACCCGCGACCAGCATCGGAGAAAGAACCGCCTTATACGGATTCATGCCCCTGTCCGCAAGGACATTCACAGACAACGCCGCGCCCAAGGCCGACGTGGCGAGGATTGAGCCGACGTAGCTTTCGAAGAGGTCAGCGCCCATACCTGCGACATCGCCAACGTTATCGCCGACGTTATCAGCGATTGTGGCGGGGTTGCGCGGGTCATCTTCCGGTATGCCGGCTTCGACTTTGCCGACCAGGTCAGCGCCGACGTCAGCGGCCTTGGTATAAATGCCTCCGCCGACACGGGCGAACAGCGCCTGGGTCGATGCGCCCATACCGAAGGTAATCATCGTCGTGGTGATTTCCACAAGCTTATGAGCGGGGTCCATACCGGCCTTTACCAGCGTCAATCCGAAAAGAAAGAAACCGTCTTTCATATGTTCAGGAGTGTAAACCAGCCGGTCGAGAATCCAATACCAAACGGCGATATTGAGCAGGCCGAAGCTGACGACCACAAGACCCATCACCGCGCCGGAACGAAACGCGACCTGTAATGCCCTGTTCAAGCTGTGGATGGCACCCTGGGCGGTCCTGCTCGAGGCCTGTGTGGCGGTTTTCATTCCGAAAAAGCCGGACAGCGCGCTGAAAAAGCCGGCCGTAACAAATGCAACCGGCACAAAGGGGTTTTGTATGCCGATATACGCAAGCCATACGAATATCAAAAACAGAACCAAAAACACCATCGCCACTACCTTATACTGCCTGAACAGATAGGCATACGCACCCTCGCGCACGTATGAGGCGATGGTCTCCATCTTTTCGTTGCCCTTCTGCGAATTCATCATCATTTTGTAAAAGAAATATGCGACAATCAAACCCAGCACCGAGGCGACCGGGGCAATATACCAAAGCAGGGGAATCGCCCCTTCTGCTATCTCAGCGATTTCCACCGCCTCTGCGGGATTTCCCCCGGCCGCAAGGCAAGTCGAGCCGAACGCCAAAAGACATCCTATCATTCCAATCCTGTGCATCTTCACTTTTTACACTCCTTTTCATCAAACCATAATATTCATCCACCTGAGGCGGATTAGTTGGGAACGTAAAAACATAACAGTTTAATCAATTCAGCGGCCATTTCAAGTTTTTTTCCGAATAATGAACGCCCTAAATCTCAAGTCGCCGCTCACGAATTCCAAAAAGGCCATTTTTTAAGCGCCATAACAGATTATTCGGCCATTGACCCTGTCTCTATACTCATTTACAATCCGGTAAATGAGCCGTAAATTTAATTTCACGAGAGCAGAGAAATGAATGGGCCGCTGGCAATAACCAATATCATCATTATCGCACTGACTGCTTATACTTCATACCAGGGTTTTGTTAATTCTTCGTTCCTCAATCAATATATTTTCTACAACCGCGCTATTTTAGACAACCGGGAATATTACCGCCTGCTGTCCGGCGGCTTCCTTCACGCCGACTGGACACACCTTATTTTTAATATGTTCAGTTTGTATTCCTTCGGCAGCGCAATTGAACTGCTGTACGGCCGGCTGATGTTTCTCGCAATTTACCTAGCAGGGATTGTCGGCGGAAGCGTTCTGGCACTGCTGCTTCATCGAAAAGAGCCCTACCGGGCGCTGGGGGCATCGGGAGGCGTATGCGGGGTAATATTTGCCTGTATTTTCCTGCTGCCGGGCACGTCAGTGGAACTCTTTTTAATACCTATACCCATTCCCGCTTACATTTACGCAATCGGCTTTATTCTTTTCTCATATTACGGTATGCAGACACAGTTAGGCAATATCGGCCACGACGCCCATTTAGGCGGCGCAATCATCGGCCTGCTTACCGCAACGGCCCTGCATCCCTCAATCGTATCTGAAAATCCGCTGCTTTACGGGGCTGTGATGCTGCTGGCAGTATCGCTTATGGCCTTTTTATATATGAACAAAAACGGCCGACGCTCAAACAGGCGATGGACATACAACGACTCGGATGAACATGAACAATAAAATAACAGCCGGACATATTGTTTTACTTGCCATAAACATCGTTATGCTGATTGCCTTCGGCGCCGTATTTTTAATGCGCAAAAATTATGAATTTATGATTTACGTGGGCGCTATAATTGCCTGCCTGACAATTATAGGGGTTTCATTTTTCAAGGTCGGTTATTCCTTTGCCACGCTGATTGGGCTTACTATCTGGTCGTTTATGCATATGGCGGGCGGCTCGGTCTTTATAAATGGCGTCCTGCTGTATGAGATGATTCTTATTCCCGCCTCGCAAAAATACCCTATTTTTCGATACGACCAGCTCGTCCATATATTCGGCTTTGCCTCTGCCACGCTGGTAATGTATGACGTGCTTCGGCCCCTGCTGAGGGAAAACCTTCAGCATTATATCGCGTTATCGGTGGTGGTTGTGATGGCCGGTCTGGGCGTCGGGGCATTCAACGAAATCGTCGAGGCGCTGGTCGCTGCTACTGTTCCTGAATCCGGCGTCGGCGACTATGTCAACACCGCGCTGGACCTCATTGCCGACCTCATCGGCGCAATCCTGGCGATGGCGTTTATAAAATTGCGTTATCTCAAATATTGAAAAACAGTGGAACGTATAGTATATTAAATTTACGAAACAAAGGATTTTATTATGCCGGAAATATGCAGGTTTTTTGGAATTGTTATTGCAATGTATTACAAGGAGCATCAACCGCCGCATTTTCATGCCAAATACGGCGAGTATCGTGCGAGTTTTTCGATTGAAGACCTTAGAATTATTGAGGGCAATATGCCAAAAAGGGTAATTTCGCTTGTTCTCGAATGGGCGTTCGAGCACAGGGCTGAACTTTTGGAAAATTGGGAGCACGTTAAACGTAAGGAAGAACTTAAAAGCATCGAACCCTTGGTTTAGGTGTTGTATGCATTACGTTACAAATGTAGATTATTTAAACGACTATAAGCTGAAACTGCGATTTGAAGATGACTCGATTAAGATTGTCGATTTACAGCCATATCTCGACGGGCCGATTTTCGAGCCGTTAAAGAAAATTGATTTTTTCCGCCAGGTTAAGGTTAATCCTGATATTGATACAATTGTCTGGCCGAACAACGCCGACTTCGCCCCGGAATTCCTTTACGAAATTGGAAAATAACGTTTTTCCAAAACTGATCTACGAAATGACGCCGCTTGAAATACCAAATGAAAAAATTAACGAGGCACGAAAAATTTTCAAACAACATGAACCCCGTGATGTTTTTTACCGTGCTGCTACAGTTCTTGTTGAACTTGCTCTAAACGGGAAAATACCCCTCTCGCCTGCCGAATCAATCGCGGTATTGTTGCAGACCTGGAACAAAGCATACTATCAATTCAGAAAATTCGATGCTCGTCATTATTGCGATATTGAATCACTTCTCGATAAACATCTTCGACCTTTGAAAGATTACAGAAATTCAACAATAGATAGGCTGAACGGCAATGACGAATACATAATAAAAGATATATTTAAAGATTTCGAAATTGTCCTTGGACCTGTTGGGGCTGCTAAAAGCTTACATTTGATTGCTCCATCCATATTTCCGTTATGGGATCGTGCCATAGCTAAAGAATATAAAACATCATTAAAAAAAATCGGGACAAATGCTGACAACTATCTTAAGTTTATGCAAGTAACGAAACAACAATACACCCTTTTACGAAAACAAGATAATGCAGATAATCTGCTTAAAGCTATAGACGAATATAATTATTGTAAATACACTAAAAAATGGATTTAACTCTCAAGTGTGATATTCCGCGTTGATGGTGACGTAATTCTTGCTGAGGTCGCAGCCGAAGCAGAAATCACAGTATTTGCCGACGCCTAAATCGACCGTTATCGTATGGCTTGTCTGCGAGACGATTTTGCCGGCCTTGTGCCGGTCGAAATTAGTCGGTGCGCCATTCTTGAATACCGCTAATTCATCAAGCTTGCAGGACATCTTCGGTAAATTCAGCTTTACTCCTGATGAGCCGACTGCGCAGATAATTCTTCCCCAGTTTGGGTCGCCGCCATTTACGGCACACTTGACTAAATCATAATTGGCGACCGCTCTTGCGGCCTTTGCGGCGTCGGCCTGCGACGCGGCGCCTTTGACAATGACTTTGAACATCCTTGTCGCACCTTCGGCGTCCAAAGCCATCTGCCGGGCTAAATCCCGGCACAAATCGACAAGCGTATCAGTGAATTTTTTATAATCCGACGACTGACTGTCGAGCAGCCGATTGCCCGCAAGACCGGAGGCGAGAATGAACACGGTGTCGTTTGTGCTCTGGAGCCCATCAACGGTGAGCTTATTGAGCGATTCGCCAATCGCGTTTTGAAGCGCCTTTGTTAAAAGCGGTTTAGTAATCGCAACATCGGTTGTGATAAAGCAAAGGGTCGTCGCCATATCCGGCCCAATCATACCCGCGCCTTTGGTAGTTCCGGCGATAGTAACCTGTTTATCCGATAACATAATTCGCCGGCAGGCCGTTTTGGGCCTCGTATCGGTCGTCATAATGGCCTTAGTGAAATTCATCCCCGCCGACTCGGAATCAGAAAGCTGGCCCGCCGCATCCGCGATACCCGCAATAACGTTCTTTATCGGCATCTGCTCACCGATGATACCCGTTGAGGCGACGAGGACCTCGTGCGGGTCAACGACGATATGGCGTGCGGTTTCGGCGCACATTTGTATCGCGTGAGCGATTCCCTTTTGGCCCGTGCAGGCGTTTGCGTTTCCGGAATTGACGACGACCGCATAAATCGTCCGGCTTTTGACGTGTGTTTTGCTAATCTGCACCGCCGCTGAGATGATTTTATTCGTCGTGAATACCGCCGATGCAGTCGCCCCCGACGGGCAGACAACCAATCCCAAGTCGTGATTACCCGATTTTTTTAATCCGCACTTCACCCCCACCGCAAGAAAGCCGCGAGGAGCGGTTATCGTTTCGTTTGTTGCCATATATAATCGATTCTCCTCATTTATGCCCGACGTTTTTTAATAGTTCCTCAAAACGCCCTGTCAAATTTTCACATTCAGGCATTTTTGCGAATTCGTCGAGCCAATGACGAATATATTTAACATCAAACGACTTCCCGCATTTTATTAGAATACCCTTAACATCCTCCATATCCACTGCTCTGCCAGCGACTATTTTATGAATGATAAGGTCTTCCCGTGACGCGAATCTTACAGGATAATCACCTGTCTTAGCCGGCTCCGCACGTTTAAGGGCCGTTTTCTCGTATGGCGAGAATGAAAACATAAAATCGATACGTATCCTCGCCCTCGGGTCTTCTACGGGCAGCACCAGTGTATCTTGTGCGAACTTAAGGGGGCTTTCAGATAAAACCTTCAATCCTAGTTTCTCACATATACTCAGCATATCGGCTGTTTTCTCAGTTCCAACACCCAGCGTAATATCAATATCGCGGGTGTTCCTGACCAGCCCGTATATAAGCGCGGCCTGACCGCCGATGACCATATAAGGAACATTGCAGTCGTCAAGAACCTTCGCAATTCGTTTTAGAATTTGCTCGACCATTACTTTAACTGATTAAGAATCCTTGCTACGCGAATGTCGGTTTCTATACCTTCGAGAATGTTTTCGTCATTGATAACGCCCAGCGACACTGCTTCTTCGAACAACGAATCAAAAATTGCCATCGCCTGCTCGTGAGTGAGGTTTTCGGTCGCAAGCATTCTGCGTTCGAACTCTTCCAGTTTTTGCCTGTCTTTTATCATATCGTCTCAATGACAATTATAACCGATAAAGGGCCATCATCCATTAGTAAGTTTTCCGGAAATGGCGATTTCACGGAAGCCGGCCATAGGGTCGTAAAATTCCCTGTTCAAATCGACCGTGTTGACCATAATGCCGGGTTTGTTCTGTCTTAACTGGCGGACAATCGCGCCATCGGGCTGAATGAAGCAGGATGGATACGGCGAGTAATACCCCGACGCGTTTGACATACTGACCCAGAAGTGGTTGGTCGCGGCGTGGCATTGCATCGTCTGCCGCATTATGTGAGTATGAACGCTGCGGCCGTTCTGGCGGGCGTTATAAAACGACTGCAGGACGCAATTGACCCCCTGCTTATACAACGCCCGATACAGTTCCGGGAAGCGCAAATCGAAACAAATCAAAAGCGAGCATTTGACGCCGTTGATTTTGAAAAAGACAAAGCGATTGCCGGGCTTAAACCGCCGCAATTCTGCTGCTGTGCAAAAACGTTTGTCATACCTGTCAACGATTTTGCCTTCCGGGCCAACCAAATACAGGCAATTTCTAATCCTGCCTGAACCGCCCGGCTTATGGACGCTGCCCAGTGCAACCCACAGTTTCAATTCCCCTGCTAAATCTGCGATTTTCGACGTCTCGTCTTTAAGCAGTCCCCAGTCGAATCCGTCGAAATTCGGAAAATCAAAGCCGATATAGCCGGTTAGCGCGCACTCAGGAAAATGCACAATATCAGCGCCGAGGTCGGCTGCCTGGCGCATAAATTCGCATATCTGCCTGGCGTTTCGCATTATCGAGGCGCTGACCGCAAACTGGCACGTTGCTATTTTCAAAATGCCTTCCGCCATCCCTCACCTTATTTCAGGCCCATTGTTTCATCGAGGCCGAAGATGATGTTCATATTCTGAACGGCCTGGCCTGAGGCGCCTTTAATCAGGTTATCAATGGCCGAGAAGCATACGACCGCCCCTTTGACAATGGCGGCGAAAACGTGGCAGTAATTCGTCCCTGCAACATCCTTCACACTGGGGCTGCCTGCACAGACCTGCACAAACGGCTCCTTGCCGTAAAAATCCATATACAGTTTTGCCAACTGCTCGTTGAGGAGCTTGCTTTTCGGCTTACAATAAACCGTCGAAAGAATCCCGCAGTCGAAAGGCCCGGCGTGCGGCTGAAATAAAACCGTAACCGGCTTACCCGCTACGTCAGTCGCGATTTGCTCCATTTCAGGCATATGACGATGCGTGCCGATGCCGTAGCCGAACAAGTTTTCATTCATATTCGGGAAATGGAATTTGGCCGAGGGATTTTTGCCCGCACCGGATGCGCCCGTAACAGCGTTGACGATAACATCCGGTTCAATAAGCCCTTCTTTCAACAACGGCGCGAGCGCCAGAATCGCTCCTGTGGGGAAGCAGCCAGGATTAGCGACAAGATTGGCGCCTTTTATTTTTTCGCGGAAAAGCTCCGGCAGGCCGAAAGCGGCCTTCGCCAGATTGGCCGTATCAGTATGCTTGACGCCGTAAAACTTCTCATAAACGGCAACGTCTTTCAGCCGATAGTCCGCGCTGAAATCGACCACCTTTACGCCCGCGTCGAGCATCTTCGGCACAAACCCCATCGACACTTTATGCGGCAGACAGCACAACGCGACGTCGGCCAAATCCGCCAGCTTGTTCAAATCCAGCGGGACAACGTCCATTTCGCACCGGCCTTTGAACCGACCGAACATATCGCCGACCTTCCCGCACTCTTCCGGCAGCGCGCTCAAATACGTCAGTTTCGCCTCGCCGTGCCGCAAAAGTATCTCAATCGACTCAGCCCCGGTATAACCGCTTGCCCCGATAATCGCTACTCGTATCATAACTGCTCCTTACGAAAAGAAGACATAAGATTTAGTCGGCCGGATATTGTAATTTACCCGCCGACGCTTTGCAAACCCGACTGTTGCGAGCGATACCCGTGCAAAACCACTGCCACACAGGAACCGATAATCAACAATGTCCCGATAACGGATTTGGCCGAAACAAACTCGCCGAACAAAGCCACGCCTCCAATGTAGCAAAACACCGGCTCAAGCATCGCCAGCGTAGCGCCGATTCGGACGGGCAGATATTTATAGCTCTGGGTCATCATAAGCTGCCCGATTGTTGCCGTAATCCCTATGAGCACAAGTATCAAGCCGTCCGTCAAACCGACCCGGCTGAATCCTCTGCTCGCTGGCACAATCGCTATCAAAAACCCTACCGCGCACTGCGAAAAATAAATGCTGTACGAATTGTCGGTCTGATGAAGCTTTCGTATGGCAACTATGACAATGCCTCCAATCAGGCCGACGCAGACCGCCAGAATTTCATAAAATCCGAAGTTCTCGAAAATCCCCGCCGCACCATTATTACCACCGGCCACGAGAAAGATGCCGGCAAACGCCGCAGCTATCGCTATCGACGAAACCACACTCGGTTTTTCTTTAAGCAGTATTACGCTGAAAATACATGCAAATATCGGATAGGTCGAGACGAGGACCATACCTTTGCTCATCCCCAGTTTTATAATCGCAAAGTACGTCATCACGATTCCCGCCCCGCCGAGCAGCCCCCGGACAAGTAACAGCCGGCGATTATTGAACCGCAGTTGTATAATTCCGGAAAACGCCGCCGCCGCCACTAAGGCCATCCCAATAACGAACCGCCATAAACCAATCATAAAGGCGTCGATATGCGATACCAGCTTGACTAACGATGCCATCACGCCGAACATCGCGCAGGCCGAGACCATAAAAGCCGCACCTTTTAGTTTTTCGTTCTTAATAAACATAATTTCGTTTCCTGCCGGACAATTAAAAAAGGCCGCCGGAGTTTTCCAGTGGCCTTGTCGTTTTCAAGCGTTTTATTCGCTTAACGTTTCGAGAACTGGAATCTCTTTCTGGCGCCTGACTGGCCGGGCTTTTTCCTCTCGACCATTCTCGGGTCGCGCGTCAGGTAGCCGCCGTCCCTCAGCGTCTGGGCAAGCGTCGGGTCGTAGTTTTTCAAGGCCCTGGCGATACCCAGCATCGTCGCACCGGACTGGCCGGTAATTCCGCCGCCGCGGACGTTGATGAAGACATCAAACGTCTTCTCTGTTTTTGTCGCGACAAGCGGGGCCGTTACTGCCTTGCGGTCATCCTCGACCCTGAAATACTCTTCGAGCTTCCTGTTGTTTATGAGCAGCTTTCCTTCGCCGGGTTTCAGCCGGACCCTCGCCACCGACGTTTTCCTTCTGCCCGTTCCCCAGTAAAAGCCGCCTTTATCGGGGCCTTTGACCGCCGGCTGCGTTTCGGGCTTCGCCGTTACTGTCGCCATCGCCGCTTCTGTTGCAACTGTTTCTTCTGCTTTTGCCATATTCTCTTATCTTTCCAATTTACCCGCCCGCGGCGGGAACAATTATATCGCTATCTTTTCCGGCTTCTGTGCCTGGTAATGGTGTTCAGGTCCTCGAACGACTTTGAGCCGAAGTATCATACGCCTGGCCAGCTTGTTCTTGGGCAGCATCCGCTTTACCGCCAGCTCGACGACTTTTTCGGGTTTTTTCGCGAACATATCCGCAAACGTCTTACACCTGTGCCCGCCGGGGTAATGCGTGTAGTAATCGTATTCCCGCTGTTCGGCCTTGCTCCCCGTAACGCGGACCTTTTCTGCATTCACGACAACAACGTAATCACCGCAATCGACGTGCGGGGTATATGTCGGCTGGTGCTTGCCCATCAGCATCAGGGCAATCTTTGTCGCCATCCGGCCTAAAACCTGCCCGTTGGCGTCAACCAAACGCCATTTTCGCTGCACGTCCTCACTTTTCATTAAAAACGTCTTCATATACACTCCTAATTCTTACGAAAGCCCATTATTTTAGCGAATTAGACGGATATGTCAAATATATAACCGGTTAAAATTATAAGATTTTCTTTAACCCTCCGGCTGGCCGTCAGCGTTTGGCCCCACAGTACATTCCCGCCGCCGGTATTACCCCCTGCCAAATCCCGGAACGTTCACGCCGCCGCTTCCACCTTCGTCTGAATCAGCTCCGAGGCGCTGAAATCCACCGTTACGCTATCGGCGCCGAACGCCTTTCCCAGCGTCTCAAGCGTCTTTTTTGCGGAGCTTTGCACCTCCGAACGCATCTTTTCGACGAAATCCCTCGCCATAAGGGCTGCCTGCTGTTTGGCCTCTTCCTTGAGCCGATTCTTGTCGGACTCGTTGAAACCCGGCCCGAACGCACGATTAAGCAAATCAGGTATCAGCCAGGGCAGCAGCTTCGAGCTTTGCTCGTCATAGAAATTCACGTCCCGGATATGCGTCTGGTAAAAGCACTTCGGCATTTTCAATCTATATGAATTTCCGCCAGCCGCCTCGATTACAAAGTCATTGCTTCTAAGGTCATATCTGAAATCAATCTCGAATTCGAATATCATCGCCATTTTCTTATTGCTCAAAAGCCAGGTCAGGTATCGCTTGCCGAAATCGCCGAACCAGTGGTCCGCCGCGGTAACGATTTCCTTGGTTATCATCTTAAACACGACAAGCTCACCGACACTGCGAAGCTCCTCTATCGAGCCGTGAACGTGCACGTCTGCCCCTCGCAGGCCACCCCTGCCGCGCCTTCTAAGCAGTATCACAACCACGACCCCTGTGACGATTCCAGCCAGCGCGCCAGTAAAAAAACCATCCATTTTATTTCTCCCGCAATATTTGAATATTCATCGCAACCGCGTTTCTCCTCTATAGCGTAACTGTGCCCGATACAAAAATCAACAAACATATTCCCCCGCAAAGCCCCTCGAATGTTACTGAAAGTAACCGCAATCCAAAATCCATTACCCGCCTACGGCCGCAAACGCCTGTTTGACCTTTGGCGACAGCATAAAAATCAAAAGCAGCACAGGGTAAACGAAGTTTCGTATAAAACTCTTGCATATTGAAAATATCACAGGACCGACCCTGTCATTCGGGATTGATGACCAGACCCTGAATAACGAGAAAATGAAAAGACCAGTTGAAATAACAGCAAATACAATCTTAATTCTGGCATACATTATTGACCCGCGCCTCGCCCATCTTTTCATCGTCAACAGGCCGATTCCCAAAAGCAGTATCCAGATAATAAAACCGATACTAATACTGAATGGCCCGAGTACATAGAGTGTGCCGCGTATTGTCCAGTGTCCTTTATAGAGTATTATAATTTTATGTAAACTCAAAACAACATTGTATAATCCCCAGCAGCCAACCACAATATTCAGCAACCCGAACACCGTAACCGCCACCGGCCTTTCAACCGCCTGCCTTTCGTATGGCGGGGCTTGCCCCGCCGTTTGCCCCTGCCCGCCGCTTGTCTGCCTAAATTCATAAGGATTCATTTCTGCCATAATTCATAACCTCTTACTCGAAACGGCAACACCCATGTTCGACACGCCGAAGGCGGACCGCGTATCGAATCCTGCCCTCTCCGCTTTTCAATTCGCTAATCCCGTAAGAGACGCCTTACGGCGAAATAGCAAAGCCCACCGATAAACAAGAAAGGCGCACTTAGCTCAGGGCCGGGCTTTTTCGAAAGTAAATTTATGCTGCTTAGCGTCGATTTTGATTTTATCGCCGTCGGCGAATTTGCCAGCCAGAAGCTCAGCAGCGAGCGGGTTTTCGAGTCGCTGCTGTATTACCCGCTTGAGGGGTCGTGCGCCGAAAGAGGCGTCGTAACCCTCCTCTATAATCAGCTCTTTTGCGGCGTCGGTATATTGGACTTCAATCTTACGTTCGTGCAGTCGCTGGGCAAGGTATTGTAGTTGAATATCCACGATTTTTTTGAGGTCATCGTTTTTAAGGGTATGAAAAACGATTGTCTCGTCTATTCGGTTCAAAAATTCCGGCTTGAAAACCTGTTTGAGCATATCCTTGACCTGTGATTCGATTTCCCAGTCCTCGCCTTTTTCCTCGGTAAGCTGTTGAATCTGCTGGCTGGCGATGTTGCTGGTCATAATTATAACGGTGTTCTTGAAATCGACGGTTCGACCCTTACCATCGGTGAGACGGGCGTCGTCAAAAACCTGCAACAAGACGTTAAACACGTCGGGATGTGCCTTTTCGATTTCATCGAGCAGAATGACGGAATAAGGTTTTCTCCTGACGGCTTCAGTCAGTCGGCCGCCTTCCTCGTAGCCGACGTATCCTGGCGGCGCACCAATGAGCCGTGCAACTGAATGCTGCTCCATAAATTCGCTCATATCAATTCGAACCATTGCCGACGGGTCATTGAACAGAAAGTCAGCCAGCGCTTTTGAAAGCTCGGTTTTACCAACGCCTGTAGGCCCAAGGAATAAAAACACCCCGATTGGCCTGTGCGGGTCGCCGAGTCCCGCCCTGTTTCGCCGAACGGCGTTGCAAATCGCCCCGACCGCCTCGTCCTGGCCGACGACCCGCTTCCTGATGTGCTCATCCATCTTCATCAGGCGGTCGCGTTCCCCGCTAAGCAATCTCGCCACGGGAATACCCGTCCATTTCGAGACGACTTCGGCGACGTGCTCTTCCGTTACTTCGTTATGCAGCATCGCGCCGTTGCTTTTGGCAAGCAGGGCCTCTTTTTCGGCAAGCTCCTTTTTAAGATTAGTGATTGTCTCGTATTTCAGCCGGGCCGCCTGTTCAAGGTCGCCCTTGCGCTGGGCCTCATTGAATTGCAATTGTGCCTGGTCGATTTTCTGCTTCAGGTCCTTGATGTAATTTATATCTCCTTTTTCGCGGTTCCACTGCGCCGTCAGTTTTTTGTCCTGCTCCTGTAATTCGGCAAGCTGTTTTTCCGCTTTTTTGAGCCGGTCTTTACTGGCCTCGTCGGTTTCCTTTTTCAACGCCTCCCGTTCGACCTGCAACTGTATGATTTTCCTTCGAATATCATCCAGCTCGGCGGGCAGGGAATCATTCTCGATGCGCAGTTTCGAGGCCGCCTCATCAATGAGGTCGATGGCCTTATCGGGCAGCCACCTGTCCGAAATATAGCGGTTTGACAGCGTCGCGGCGGCCACGAGCGCCGAATCGGTAATCCGCACGCCGTGATGGGTATCATAGCGGTTCTTTAGCCCTCGCAAAATCGTTATGGTGTCCTCGACGCTTGGCGGGTCTATCAAAATCGGCTGAAACCTTCTTTCGAGGGCGGCGTCTTTCTCAACGTGTTTTCGATATTCGTCGATGGTCGTTGCGCCTATGCAGCGTAATTCGCCTCTCGCCAGGGACGGTTTAAGGAGGTTGCCCGCGTCAACGGCGCCTTCGGCCTTACCGGCGCCGACGACGGTGTGCAATTCGTCTATGAACAGGATAATCCCGCCCTGGGCGGCGATTACCTCCTTCAGGACGGCTTTGAGCCGTTCCTCAAATTCGCCCCTGAATTTGGTTCCCGCGATAAGCGAGCCCATATCGAGCGCGATAATCCTTTTATCTTTCAATCCGGTCGGCACGTCGCCGGCGACGATTCGCTGGGCAAGGCCCTCGACAATCGCGGTCTTGCCGACGCCCGGTTCGCCAATCAAAACGGGATTATTCTTTGTCCGCCTGTTAAGCACCTGCATACATCGTCGGATTTCCTCATCTCTGCCGATGACGGGGTCGAGCTTGCCTTTGCGAGCCATATCCAGCAGGTCAATTCCATATCGCTCAAGCGCTTTATATTTCGCCTCCGGGCTTTGGTCGGTGATTTTTTCGCCGCCGCGAATATCCTTGAGCGCCTTTTCTATCTGGCCAGCCGTTACGGAATTGAGGCGCAAAACCTCACGAGCGTCGCTCGATAGCACCGCAAGCGACAACAGCAGATGTTCGACGCTGAGGTATTCGTCGCCCATCGCGTCGGCCCGGTTTTGGGCGTCTAAGATAATCTGATTCAATGCCGGGTCGGGCATAATTTGTCCGCTGACCTGTCCCTGCGGCAGACGGCGAAGCTCGCTATCGGTCATATCCCTGATACGCGGAACGTTGGCGCCGATTTTCTTGAGAATCTCGGGTGCGATACCCTCATCATCGCTGACAATCGCGCTAAGCAAATGCAAAGGGCTAAGCACGGTATTCGATTTGGCCATCGCGGTTTGCTGGGCCGTCGCCAGCGCCTCCTGCGTCTTCAACGTGAACTTATCGAATTTCATATCTGTCTTCCTTTTGTTTATATAATACCGTCCCTTTTATAATGTGCAAACCGTGTGCCGGGGTTATACTATTTCCTAACTCCTGCGATATCAATCGTTTGCGACAAATAAAACAACCGCCGGCTGCCTTTTTGGCAGCAGTTCAACTTGTGCAGCATCCGGTATTTCTTACGAATGCTGCCCAGTTGCTTTTTGGGCCTCGAAGAGGACTCTTACCGAGTCCTTCAGCAGGACAATGAGAGTAAAAACGCCGAGGACGGTTCCCAAGGGCATAGATATGCACTCGATAGCGGCTATGACAATGCAAAAGGTGCGTCGGGTGCGCCGCTTAAGATTTGCGCCGGCAGCGACGATTAAAGCGGCCATAATCCACGCAAATATGATAAAGGCCGAACCAATAAAAACGAACAATAATCCTAAAAACCGCGGCGGTGCGTCGTTACCATCCATCGCGCCACAAAGCATAGCGATGCCTATGGCCACGTGTATCAGGAAAACACACGAAAACAACGCTTTTATACCTGCGTAAACGAAATGAAAAGTAGAAAGCAGATTGAGATACTGTTCATCCTGTGTCATAATATTTTCCTTTCGATTTAATTCCTAAAAACTGTAACGAAAACCCGTGTAAATATTTGAATTATTTTCGAACTGACCAAAGAAGGTGTCGGGATAATCGCCGAAAAAGACATTCGCGCCGGCCTCAACGGCTAAATTATCGCTTATCTTGTAATTGATGTTCGGCCTCATATAGACGTCTTTGTCCGATGGCGAAAAATACGTGAACAGTGAGCATCGCAGGTTCTGGTTCATAAGCAGTTTTGTCAGCCGCATTGTGAGCAGGTGCCTGGTTTTGTCGCGGTCAAGCCCTGAGGGCGAACCGTTTTTATAGTCGTCGTAATCCATCATACGCTCAATAAAATATTGTAAACCCGCGGTAAAATCTTTGCCTATCTCTTGGGTATAACCGATAAGAAACCTGATTTCGGAATTATTAATGTTGCCGTTCCTGCCGCTCTGGTCGTCTTCCGACTGATAATAACCGAATTCCATATTGCCGATTCCTTTGGCTATGTTGCCTCGAACGCTTGCACCGTAAACGCTCAAGTCAGGGAAAGTCGCTTTGCCAACGGTCGGATTTTGCCCGCCGGGGCTTTTCCAGAAACCATGATAGGCGTAGAGCGCGTATTCGTAATTATTGATATTCTTGTAAATCCGAGCCGCGATTTCATCATCCCTGAACCACTTGTCGGGCTTGTCTGTGTGCACAACAGCATCCCGGCCGGCCAATCTCTGCAGGTTTGAATTCCAGTAGCTTATGCGCCTGCCGTCGATATACCGGTCACTGTCGAACTGGGGTGTATAGATAATATCGAGATTGGCGAAGTCGCTGAACATACTGATTTTCGCAGCGTCCGAAGGGGCTTTAAGATATTCAGTATCTCTGCCGATAAAGAATGATTCCCAGTCCTTTGGAAACAAGTCGTTTATAAAAATCAGATCGCCCGTTCCCCACGTCAGGATTTGTCTTCCTATTTTGGCGTCCATAAAATCGAACGGCCTGCTCGATACATACGCCTCACGTAAATCGAAATCCCCCTGCTCTTCGACCAGGTCGCCTATTGTATCACCTTTGACTTTCCAGTCGCCCCAGTCCTGATACGACGATACGTCAAGCTGGAGCCGCTGCTCCATAACCGACATATCTTTTTCATACGGGTCTTTTCGCGTGCGATATCCCGATCTGACCTCGTAAAAGCCGTGAATATCAATATCCTCGAGCAGGGAGTCCGAATCGTCTTTCGCAAAAATCTGCGAGGATAGGATTATTGCCAGCAAAAATACGAATATCCGACGAAAAATCATTTTCTCGCCTCATCAGGAGGCCTCCTGAGGTATCTCTCTGTGAATACGTCACCGAGGCCGATGTTATACTGCACGCCGCTGAATTCCATTTCCGTTTTGCTACCCGTATTCAAATCCGAGACAAGGGATTTGACAACCGTTGGGAAGCCCTGAATCGTCTCTACTTTTTGGGATTCAATCACGCGATACAGTTTGCTGTTCCTGTCGTAAAATTCCATCTTCATCGGGACAAAATTGCAGCGGTCTATCGCAACAGTGAAATAGCCGAACTCCACGGTTTCGGGTTTTTTCGGTATGTTCTTTATTACGTAATACTGTTCGGTTGTCTCGATAAACTCGTGGGTATCTTCTTCGAGATTTCGTCCCGAAACATCCTCATACAGAAAGTCCGAGCCGACAAAGCTGGTGCGTTTGTCACCTGCGGCAATTCGCTTGACGAGGTCAAGGCCCGGCAGATACAGCCACCTGTCGTCGTCTCTGTTTATATCTGCGTGTTTATGGACTATAAAGACCATTTCGCGGACGTCGGCCGGCTTGAGGAAATAAACGTAATAATTCTGGTCGCCGCCGTCCTCCACGTCTTTGCGTAAAATAATGAACTCACGGTTCCTTGTCTGGCCCCTTCTGTCGGTTATCGTCATTTTGACCCTGGCCTTGCCGTCGTCGCCCTGATAATAGGCCATAATGTTGGCCTTGCTAACGATAATGTTGACGTCGGTGATCTTTTCCGGAGTGTTTGGGTCATCAGCAGCAATGAGGGCCGACGAACTTATAAATATTATTGTAACGACCGTCAAAAGTTTCATTTTACACCTCGTTTTCCTTCCTTACTTATGTTTTTACACACCTGCCTTCGCGACATTACGCCACAAACGAGAACCATTACAGGTATCGTTATTATACTAAGCCAGGTCAGCCGGGTCAGCCCCAGATGCCAGTACTGATGCAGGTTGAGCGCCACGAGAACGACAGTCGCCGCTGAAATAATGAGGCAAAAGCCGCAGTTGCAGCCCGGTGATACTACGGTTTGCTTTGGTTTAAACAACGTTTTCTCAGTAAGTTTTATAATGGCCGGCAGCACTATCAGCGTAACAATCCCCGACAGCGCCATAATCACGCACATAAATACACCCACGGTTTTGTATGGTACAAGCGGGGCGGCCAGTAACGGTAAAAAACCGATGGCTATAACCAAGACGTTTCTGGTTATCGCCCTTGCCGGCTCGGCAAACATTTCGCCGGCGCTGGTCTGCCATGAGCCGGTTCGGTCGCAACTGACCCGGGCACGTTCGAGAAAATGAATCGCGAAGTCCACAGCCATTCCCAGAGTCAATGCGCTGAGCACCGCTACCGGCATATCATAGTCCTTTCCCGCCAGTCCTATTACTCCGTAAATCAGCACAATAGTGAGCGTAAGCGGGACCATACAAATCAGGCCCCACAGAGCCGAGCGGAACAGGACGGCCATCATAATAAAGACAATCAGGAAGCTGCCCAGAAACGACTGGAGCATTCCGAACACCATTTTATCCTGCCAGACGGTATTAATATACGTCAGACCCGCCCAGTTGTATGTCAGGGGCACAAGCGGCTTGTTTTGGGTGAAAAATGTATCGACTGTCCTGACAACCTTTTCCATATCCTGGTTATCGCCGCTGGTGAGCTGCAGCCAGATATTGGCCTTGTCATAGTCATAAGTAACCAGGTGCCACAGGTCATCGGGATTATGGCTGCTTTGAAACTGCATCAGGCACTGGGCCACGGCAGGTGCGGTTCTCGGGATGATATAGTTTTCCGGTTTGCCGTCAATCAGCTCCTGATGCACCTTCTTGACCACGTCCGCAACTGAATTGCTCTTGCCGACAAGCCCCGATTGTTTGAGATAGTCCTGAAGTTTCGATACATACTCGAGCATTTCGGGTTTTGTAAATAAGCTCTCGGCATCCTCGGACTCATCCGTTATGTTAGTTTTGCTTTCAGGGGATTGCTCTAAAACAAGATAAGCCATATATGTGCCGCCGAAATGTTTGTTCAGTTCGATATCTGCCTGTCGAATGGGATGACGTTTGGAGAACCATTTGACGGGATTGTCATTTACCTGTATTCGGGTAATACCGTAAACGGCGACGGCCGTTATTAAAGCCGCCACAGCCAGTATCGGTTTCGCACCGGTATAAGTGAATTGTCCCGTTGTGCGCAGTATTTTTGCAAGCCGGCTTTGTTTTTCGACGTGCACGGCGGCCTGGCCGAAGTTTTCGAGCGACTTTTCGCTTATCAGCATCACGTATGCCGGCACGAATGTTACCGTAAACACCCACGCTATCATAACACCGACGGCTACGAACACTCCGAAAACCTGAACAGGCGGTATCGGCGTCAGGGCAAGCGACGCGAATCCGGCGGCTGTTGTTAGTGAGGTATAGAGCATAGGAGTAAACAGGTGGCCCATAACCTCCTTTATTGTTCCGTCCCGTCCTTTTTCTCTGGTATATAATTCGAAAAATTCCGAAAGGATGTGAACCGAATCAACAACCGATATCGGCATAAGAAATATCGGTATCATCGAGCTCATAATATGAACAGGAAAGCCGAAACCTATAAGCAGGCCCATAGTTGAAATAACCGAGACAATCGCAATTATCATAGGCGAAACGACGAGCAGCAGCTTGCGGAAGAAAAACAGCATAAGCAGGAAAACAACCAGCATCGCCAGAGGCGCCGATATGGCCATCTGTATAAACATTTCGACGCCGAACGTATCTTCGGCGACGGGAAGGCCCGTAATGTAATACTGCTCATCGCCGCCGAATGTGGCGATTTTATCGCGGAGCAGCGTATAAATCCGGTAGCTGAGGTCTTTATCGGTCAGCGGCAGATACAGACAGACCGCCCTGCCGTCTTCCGAGACAAGCGTCCCTTTCAGCAGCGGATTGCTCATCGCCTTATTGCGTATCTCAATCGCCTCATCCCGCGTGTCCGGCGGCCTGGTCATAAGCCATTCAAATTTTATCTCTCCGGGGCCTCCCTGGCCGATATGGTCAACCGTCGATGGAGCGAGTATATCGACGCCGACAACGCCGATTTGCCTGTTTTCTTCTTTCTCACTCGACCAGGTCAGCGTTCGCGCAAACTCAGTAAGCTCGTAAATTCTCGAAAGCGACTGAGGATTGAAGACCCCGTCCGGATTTTTGTTGTTAACGATTCCGACGACCACGATGTCATACAGGGAAAATTCGGCTTTGGCCTGATTATGAAATAACCTTACGGATTCGTCGGGTGAAAGCATATTCTCCGGGTCTGTATCGACTTTTATAAGCGGTATCAACGAGGCCGTCGCCAGCGTAAAAACCATCATTACCGCCGCCACAAGCTTATAATGTTTCACCGAGTAATCAGCCGTCGCCCGTTTGAAATCCATCTATATAAACCTCCGGTTCTCGCAAAACAGGTTTTTTGTATCACCGTAAGCCCCTGCGTTGAAATCTTGCTCCTTTAATTATCTTTCGGCGTGCCCAAAATTTCAAGTGTCTCTTTGATTACAGGCAGGGGCTTTGTAAAAACCTGCGGGTCGTGGATATTGCCTTTGACCTCCACCCGCATCACGGCCCGGCCGAGTCCTTCCGTAAGCGACTGCCAAATCGAGGGGCTTGCCGTTGACAACCTTCGACCTCGAGCCGTCAGCGTCAGATTGATTTCCTCGCTCCTCAAATCCAGCCAGCCGGACCCGTTAAACGCCAGCGATTTGCCCGCCAAATCCAGCTTTCGTAAAAACATCCTGTTATCCTGTATATACGCGTCAACCGTCATCCGGTCGAATGCGTAATCGCCGGGCTCAGTGAGATTCAATACCGCCAATAGTTTGGCCAGCGGCGAAAGCTTGCCGACTTCCATATCGATTATCTTCAACTGGCATCGCCCGAGCCGGATATTATCGTCGCTGATGGAACCGACAACGCTGAGCCAGCCGTTTATCAAACCGGTGCTGAAATGCTCATCGGGCTTTTTCTCGCCCTCCTTGTCCGAGAGAAACTTCTTCAAATCCGCGCCTGCGACGGCGGTTTCCAGAAGGTAATCCAGATTACGCTGACCGGATTTATTCAACTGCACCTTACCAATCATTTTCCCGTCGTAGAAATCAGCAATGAAATAACGAGACAGCCACGCGCTTGCCTGGGCTTCGTAATCAATAATAGTTTCAACTCTCGCCAATGACTTTCCCTTGAACCGGACGTTGCGGCCCGAGAAGCCCATCTCTCCGCCGGTAATTGTCGTCTCGTTGGCGTCCGGCCCCGCCTGCCCTAGCTCAATTTTGCCGGACATTTTCATTGACGACTCTATCGACTCGCCCCAAATTCTGTGCACTGCCCTTGCGGACAATTCATCTATTTCAATTCCCGAGTCCGTAATCGCGATTCTGCCTGAGATATCTCGCAGGGGATATGGCAGGAAATTACAGTCAATGTTATTATCGATGCATTCTATAATCAGCCGGTTCGGAGCACAGTCGCCGACGGCGTTTTGACTGACGTCGGCCGTAACACTGACCTGGCCTCGGAGATGTAACTGCGACAGCAGCGCCGACAACTGGCCCGGCAGGTTTTTTTCAAGCTCTTCGGTCAGCTCAATCTTATCGGCTTTCATTGAAAGGCAATATCCAAGTTTAGTCCGGCCGTCTCGCAGCCATACCCGCCCTGAAAGGTCAACCGAACCATCCCCGTACCAGCCAGCCAGCGCGTCAATATCCACCACGTCGGGATTGAGAGCGATTTTGCCGGTAACGTCGCTGATGACAATTGGCAGGACCCTGGCCTTTATCGAGCTTTTCCGCGGGAAGACGTCCGCCGCAAACGAACCCATTCCATTTTGGTCTTCTGCGCTTACTATTTTTATATTCGCGTCTATGATGCCTGTCATTTCAAACTGCCTGTAGAATTCCTTCTGCGCGGCAGGCAGCGCCGTTTCCAGCGTCGAATCCAGGGGTATATTAACGCTGTTTACCAGGAAGTCGTATTCTGGCTGCCGGTCCGCGGCAAGTGTTACTTTACCGTTTATTGTTATCCTGCGGTTTTCCCATTCTGATATTACATTGGAAAAAACAACACCGTCGGGGCTAAAAAACAGCAATCCGTTTGTGTTCCTCAAGGGGTAGCTGAATCCGACGTAGACGGCGTTGACATCAACAAGCTGCACGGCCAGCGCGTTTTTAATATCCGTCTGCGATAACCGGCTGTTTGAGTAATTTACCGCGACAATCCCGCTGGGCGAAAACGCAGACCAGAACTTTTTCTCATTCGTTTTAAGGGCATTATACAGGTCGTTATCCAGCAGCATATTTTCGCTGGTGATTTGCAAATGATATTTCCAGTATTGCCCTTCGTCGGTCGCCCAGCCGCCCAGGGCGAGGACCACGTCGCCGTGACGACCGGTCATATTCCTTAGTTTTACACTTTTGTCGGTCAGGTCTATCTGCCCTTTGATGTGTTCGACGGCATATGCGAAATCGCGGTCGCAAACGTTGACGTCCACGATAGTCGCAACGCCGTTTATTTTACTTTTATCCATTTGCAGAAGATTGCCGGACGCCTGAAAATCAAGGTTAATCGTCCCGTCCGGGCCGTATCTTCTGAAAAAATTCTGCAGGGCGTCGATAAACGGCGCTTTTCCGCCCAGCGTCCTGGTGTCAAAAGCAAAAATACCTCTCAGGTCGCTGGGGGGGCAATTGAAATTCTTCACTTTCGCGGTAAGCTCAAAGGAACTGTTCGGCTCGTATGCAAGTTTCGCCTCGAGCGATTTGACGGTCCAGGGTCTTTCGAAGCCGGGTAAATCCCTGGAAGATATTCTTCCGGCCATCTCGATTCGTCCCGGCTGCCAGGTCCCGAATATCGCGCTTTTCTGAAAACTCTGGCGGCCGGCAGTTGTTACGTCAAAACTGTAACCGCCTACTATTTTCTCTGCCGGCCGCAAACCCACGGACACCGGCGTTCTGGCAATGACCCTGCTTCGACCTTTTACAACCTTGCTATATTCCAAATCCCCGTTTTCGAGCCAGACCAGAGGCAAAGGGGCGTCGCCGTTTTTCAGCATCTGAATTTTGAGCGACGACAGGTTCCACAAACCTTTGTCGGAATCGAACTGTGCCCTCAGCACAAAATCATCAACGAATATCTCCTTAACCCGGGGGCGGAATCGCAGCAAACTGCCGAGCCGAAAACGCATCCGCATCGTCTTGGCCTTTAAAATCGAATTGTCGAATTCCGCCGAAATCGGCGGGCGGACCGCCAGATGCCTGATTAGAACCGACCCGTCAAATCTGAAATCAACGGTTTCCGCGTCGATTTTGGTATTGGTTAATTTGGAAATCTCCCTTAGCGCTATCCTGGGCATCACCCTGCCGGCCAGAGCAAACACAAGCCACATCAAAACGACCGTGAACGCAAACTCCACTAGCCAGCCGACGGCCCTCCTTTTGCCCTTTTTACCCGGCTTATTCACAATCGACGGCATATCCTTTGTCGTCCCTAATTATCTTGAGCTTTTTATCGCCTTGTCCGCTATATCTCGTCGGCAATATGCGCCCTCGAAGTTTATTTTATCAACTGCCTCGTATGCCCTCGCCCTGGCTGCCGCGATTGTGTCGCCAAGCGCTGTAACCCCAAGAACTCGTCCGCCTGCCGTAACCAGTTTATCGTCTTTCATCGCGGTTCCGGCGTGAAACGCAACAACATTGTCGAGTTTTTCGGCCTTTTCAATTCCCGTTATGACCTTTCCTTTTTCATAATTGCCCGGGTAGCCGCCCGACGCCATAACCACGCACACCGCGGGACGTTCGTCCCATTCAAGCGTTATATCTTCGAGTTTCTGCTCGCAGATGGCCAAGCACACCTCCAGTAAATCGCTCTTCAGCCGCATCAGTATCGGCTGCGTCTCCGGGTCGCCGAACCTGACGTTGAATTCCAGCACCCTCGGCCCGCCCGCTGTTACCATAATCCCCGCATAGAGCACGCCCTTGTATGGCGTTTCGTTACGGTTCATACAATCCACGACCGGCACTAATATCTCGCGTTCAATCTGGCTCATCATTTCGTCGGTAACGACCGGCGCCGGGCTGTATGCCCCCATACCGCCCGTGTTTGGCCCGGTATCGCCGTCGCCTATGGGCTTATGGTCCTGCGATGATTCCATCACGTAAATGCTTCTGCCATCGACGAAAGCCAGAATCGACGCCTCTTCTCCGATGAGCTTGTCCTCAACAACGATTTTATCACCCGCCGGGCCGAATATTTTGTTGACCATAATTTTCTCGGCTGCCAGTATCCCGTCTGACGGCTCGTTGCACACCATCACCCCTTTACCCTTTGCAAGGCCGGCCGCCTTGACAACCACCGGCTCATCCCTGCTGGCGATATACGCCTTGGCATCGGCGAACCGTGTAAACGTCCTGCCCTCGGCCGTTGATACCGCGCTTGACCGCATTATCTGCTTTGAAAACGCCTTGTCCGCCTCCAATTGTGCCGCCGCCCTCGACGGCCCGAACGCCTTTACCCCCTCCGCTTCGAGCATATCCACTACGCCTTCCGCCAGCGGGTCTTCAGGCCCGATGAGCGCAAGTCCGATTTTATTCTCCTTTGCGAATTTGACTAATCCATTCACATCCTCCGCCTTTATCGCGACGTTTTCCCCATATTGGGCTGTTCCCGGGTTACCGGGCGCTATGTATAATTTCGTTAATTCCTTCGATTGCTTCAATTTCCACGCAATCGCGTGCTCCCGCCCGCCGTTGCCTACTAATAATACTCTCATTTGTTAAAAATCCCTTTCTTCATTCTGCAATCCGCATTCTTTGTTCGACGTTCAAAGTTCAATATTGAATGTTCGACGTTCTGTCTTCTGACTTACTCTACCAACCTCCCCCGTTTCTCTCAAGGCAAAATCCGCCTTTGGCGGACAAGTCCGCGCATAAAAAAACGGCCTGTCGCGTTATTCTCAACAGGCCGGAGTTGATTGCCTTTAGCGAGTTTATGGATTTGGTTGATAGTGTTGGGCTTGCAGGATATCAATGATACTAACAACCGTGGAGTTTACACTTCCTGAGACATTTTTCTTTGTAAGTTTTGAGTCAAATTTTGCCGATACTTTGGCCGAGCCGGCAATCTCCGCCAGACCGAAGAAATCGCCATTGATGACCATTCCGCCGCTTAGTTTTGTGGGAATCCATTTTTTCTCGGAAAGGCCGATGTCCGTAAATTTGACCATTCCAAATATGACCGCTGCCGACCCTGGCGGCTCCATAGTAACAATACAAATATCGTCTTCCGGGTCCCCTAATAATTCCATGTCGGCGCCTAAGGAACTGGCGGTATCGTATATTTTGTCTCCTTCATACTTGCCATAAACCACTAATCTCGAATCGACGATAAAAGGATAGGTGGATGGATTGGGCTGGTAGATGCCCAGTACCAGGTAAGCCGAGACCTTGGCAGACGATAGTTCTTCCCATCCTTTATCAACTACCTTGCCGCTGATGGTTACCTTATAAACAAGGATAAAGTTGGTACCCTGTGCACAATACGCCGGCACGCTCGTTCCCAGTACGACCATTAACACAAACAATGCTGATAACTTCTTCATTTTTCTGCCTCCATAATAAGTCGTTAATAATTCTATCTGAATTACCCCAACCGATTTTTCTCTGTGTTATGGCAGTTCAACCTCCACATTTTCTTCATAGTCGCCGAACATCATACCGAAGTCAATTAGACCGCTGAGACCGTCGTCAATCTCGGTTTTCTTTAGCGTTATCTTGAAAGTGCATTTCTTGAAATTAAAATCAGCCGAGCCAATGCTGAATCCGTCGCCAAGAACAACGTTCTTGCAGCCGAATCCGTTCTTCGTCGCTATCAGCTTGCCTGCTTTTATAGTATATGGTACTCCGTTCAGCGTGATATTTAAGTCCGAGCCGGCTATATCAACATTCGTATTTTTCATAGCGAAGGCGCCTTTTACCGTCAACTGGTCGCTGTTTAGGGTTTTACCCTGCTTGACTTGTATTTTATCGACTCTTAATGAGTCCTCGACTCCCATCATTAAGCTCATCGGCATCGGCTTTTTGCCATTAGCTATCTCCTCGCCAAACTCGGATGCGCTATGATAATCACCCACTCTCGCATGCAACGTGATGGGACAATCAAGGCCGGACAGGTCGGTGTTACTCACCGAAAGGGTGAATTTTCGGGTTTTCGTGTTATATTGGAAAGACCTCTTCATGCCATTATCGGTTGCAGAATATCTGTATCTGCCCTTCTTAAACGTTTTGCTGTTAATATCAAAAGAATGTTCAAAATCAGTGAGTATATGGTCGGATTTGATTGTGATTTTGATAACGCTGCTGTTTATAAAATAATAATTGGCTCCTGTATCTAACTTGCCCGAAATAGAAATTTTGTCGCTGTTTTCCCTGCTGCCGGCTTTAACGGCGCATTTTGTCACATCAACCCAGATTAATGTTGGATAACCGACCCCCTCAACAATATCCCAGATATCTTCTTTGCCGTTTGTTTTCTCCCCGGCAAAATCCCAGCCGACAAAACTTGCCTGCTCCTTCATCTGGGCAACTGTCAGGAGCTCTCCCAAACCGTTATTTATGCTTACAACAAAATAACAACTGATTATATCGCCGTCGTAATTACTACCAACCAGTCCGCCGAGATAGCTTTTATCAATGCCCCCCCATGTCAAAAGGCTCGACGAGTAACAATTGTTGATACCGCCTTGATTAACTCCGACCAGTCCGCCTAAGTAACCTGAAGGTTTGCCAATTATAATAGTCCCGGCCGCATAGCTGTTGCTGATTTCTCCTTTGTTGGCTCCTACAAGCCCTCCAAAAGTATTTGAATAATAGTCTGGTCCTTCAAGGTCGCACGTCGAGAAACATTTGCTTATATTGCCGTCATTACCTCCGACCAGTCCACCGATGCTTATTCCCCCTGAAACATCGCCTGACGAGCAGCAATTAATAATATTTCCTGTGTCGTTTAATCCCACAAGCCCTCCTATTAAGGATGAATTAAGCTCACCTTTGATGATGCTTGTCGAGCGACAGTTACAGATAGTTCCCCGGTTGTTCCCTCCTGCTAATGCTCCGATAACTTGCGAGTAACTTGTGCAGGCGATTTTTACGTCATCCAACATCAAGTTCTGTATCTTGCCGCCGTCGCCAAGACATCCGAAGAGACCTAAGAAATCATTCTCAGCGTCGCCGGTGTTTATGGTTAGATTGCGGATTTTATGGTCATTGCCATCGAAAAGACCGGTAAAGGCATATCCGTCGAAATCTTCAGAGCCGTGCGTATCTCTTGCGATGACGGCGGTCGCAAAAACGTAGCCGGTCAGGTCAATATCCGCTATAAGCACGAAGTTCGCATCGTAATCATCCGTAGCTGCCGCCAGCTCTAATAAATCACTGGCTGTGGCGATTTTATACGGGTCATCGGCGGTTCCTGAACCGCCGGAATATTTGGCCTGTGCCGACATTGAAACGATTGCGACAGCCACAATTACAAAGAACAACCGTTTCATAAGGTAAAACCTCCAAAACACTATTTTTCTCGTTCCTCAGTTTATCTATAGAACCCCATCTTGCAGCAATAGTTAGATTATATCAAAATCGACGAACTTTGTAAACGCAATATGCTGCAAAATATGAGGAGATTTTAGTGTTTTGAATGCCCCAAGGTATGGCATAAAAAAACGGCCTGTCGGTCAATCGGCCGACAGGCCGTTAAAAACACATTGAATGGGAAATTATTAGCTTTAACGTCTTATTTTCAGAGTTTCGGCGGCGTGCCCTGCGAATAACCCGCGGCCTGCAACAGACCTGTTATATACGTAACGGCCTCTTCATTCGTCTGGTCTGCGGCGTTCAATAATTTGGTTGACGGGGTGTCGAGCTTCGCTTTAAGGTTTCCTGTGCCTGAAATATCCTGGCTTGTATCGAGCAGCATTTCCAACCAGCACGTAAAAACCCCCTTCATCGAAGACGGAACGACCCATAATTCCATCGGGCCGTATCCGATATCCTTTGCCGACATCTTTCCCCACATACACCCCTCGAATTCGAAAGGACTTTCCGAGCCGTAGCACCACAAACCGATGAAGAAGTATGGAACATTTTCTCCGCTGCCCCACAGGGCAATGTCGAGAAAGTCGTCGCTGTCGCTGTCATTGAGCTGGTAAAAGACCTTCGAACGCAGATTGTCGAGGCCGTAAGTTATTAAGTTCGCATCCCGAAACGCGCCTTCGCTGTCAAAATCAAGAATCAAGTAGGCCTTCAATGGCACCGAAACAGCCAGGCCTGTCGTGTCGTCAACGCCTTTAACCGGTGCGGACATTTTATAGATAAGAAGCAGTCCCGAAGACGGTGAGCATATCCCCAGCATCATAAACGCAATAAGCAAGGCCATTAACTTTTTCATTTGTACTCTCCTTAATGAGGGCGCTATATGTTGTTTGAGGATTGTTATATCGGTTATTTTGGGGATGTAATTTACAAGTGCGGAACAAAAAAAAGCGGCCTGCCGGTCAATTTCCCCGACAGGCCGGTAAAATATTGTTTTTTGATATTATTCGTGTCGCAGTGATTCAATCGGGTCCATATTGGCGGCGCGGTAAGCCGGGTAAAGGCCGAAGATGATTCCGACCGCGCCGGATATCCCGAATGAAAGCAAAAGCGACGTGCCGGTGATAACAGTTGGCATTTTGCCGAAATGCGTAACAAAGAAGGGTATCGTGCAGCCCAGGACGATACCGAGTGCTCCGCCTGCGAAGGTCAAAAGCAGTGTTTCAGACAGGAACTGGAAGATGATGTCCTTTTTCCTTGCGCCCAGCGCCCTGCGGATACCGATTTCCCGTGTTCGTTCGCTGACGGTGGCTAACATTATATTCATAATACCTATGCCGCCGACCAGCAGAGAAATGGCCGCTATTGAGCCAAGGACGATACTGAAAATTCTCTGCGTGCGTTTTGCCTGCTGGAGCAGCTCGAGCGGCACGATAATCTGGTAGTCGTTTTTTTTGTGAAATCGTTCGAGCAGGGTCGCAAGTATATCTCGTGTAGGCAGGACGAGGTCAACGTTGGTAACTTTGACAATGATTTCCTGCAGTTCGACTTTTTCGATTTTTCTGCCCGTGCTGCCGCTTATCTGCATTGACATCTCGCCGAAACGGTTTTTAACGGTTGTCAGCGGGATATAGATGTTTCCCGCGTTTGCGCCGGCCTTTGCTTTCGAGGAGTCGGTTTCCTGTTTTTCCTGCTGGTTTGAAGCGGCCGTGGATGGTTGAGAGCTTACAATGCCGACGACGGTGTAATAATCACTGGCGATTTTAACGTATTGGCCGATTGGGTCATCGAGGGCGAAAAGCCGTTCCACGATACCACCGTCGATGACGCAGATATCCTGTTTATAGTCCAGGTCGGCGGAGGTGAGGAACCTGCCCAGAATCAGGCGGATTGGCGAGGTTTCGAGATGCCAAGGAACCGTGCCGATAACCTCGATGGGGACTTTGCGGTTTCTATACCACGCCTGCTGGGCGACTCGGCGGATGGGAACTATGACCTCGGCATCCGGTATGCTGTTACGGAATCGTTCCGCGTCCTTGTAAGTCAGGCCGTATTCCTGCAAACTTTGCTGCTGGCCCGTGGCCTGCTGGTCTTCGGGCGGCTGGACGGTTTTAACGATTATGTTTAAGCTGCCGAGGCGGGCGATTTGCTCCATAGCCGTTCGGCTGGCGCCCTCGCCGATTGCCAGCATTGCGATAACAGACGAGACGCCGAATATTATGCCAAGCGCCGTCAGAGTGGAGCGCAGGCGGTGAAGCCATAAGCTCTTGATACCCAATTTCATCGTGCGTCTGACTCGATATAAAAACATAGCGTTAACGGTTATACCATTCTTTTTCAATCCGCCCGTCTAAAAGGCGTATTTGCCTTTGGGCGTGGTGTGCAATATTTTCGTCGTGGGTGATTACAATAAGGGTTTTTCCCCGTTCGCAGAGATTGTCTAAGAGAGCGAGTATTTCTTTGCCGCTCTGGCTGTCGAGGTTGCCGGTCGGCTCGTCCGCGAGGACTATCAGGGGGTCATTGGCCAGCGCCCGTGCAATCGCGACCCGCTGCTGCTGGCCGCCGCTCAGCTCCGATGGTCTGTGCCTGGTGCGGTCGCCCAATCCGACCAGCTCGGCAAGCTCCTGCGCCCTAGCTGAGCTTTGATGCTCTGAGAATCCCTGGTAAAACATCGGTATCTCAATATTTTCGATGATGTTAAGCTGCGAGATGAGATTAAACGATTGAAATACAAACCCCACATGCCTGCCTCGAATCGCGGACAGGTCATTGTCTTCGAGCAGGGAAACATCCTGTCCGCCGAGAAAGTACTTGCCGCTGGTTGGGCGGTCAAGACAGCCGATGATATTGAGCAGGGTGGATTTTCCAGAACCACTGGGCCCCATTACGGCTAAGTAGTCGCCCTTTCTGATTACAAGGTCGATTTCCTGCAGGACCTTTAACTCGAAGGCGCCAAGCTGGTAATTTTTACAGAGTTTATCAAAGACGAGAATGGCGCCGTCGGCGGTGAAATCAGGGTGCTTGTCGGGTGGCTGCGCCATCGCTTTGCTCCCTCGAACGGTTTCTGAATTTTCTGAATCTTTCTCGCGCCTGCTCATCCATCTGGTTTGGGTCGAGTGAAATCTCGCCTCGCTGCATTTTTTCTCTGAACTGCTTCATTCTTTCTTTGGTCTGGTCGTCAAGCTGGTTAAAATCAACCGGGGTCATCCCAGGCGGTCCCGCAAAATTTGGGTCCGTCATTAGGGGTCGTCCCTGCTTTGCCTGGGCAACAATCGGTTCTGCCTGTGCTTCGCCGGGCGACGCAGGGGTCTGCGGCTGGGATTTTCGGGATTTGTCGGCAACCTGCCTTCTCGGCTCCTGTTTTGTATCGGTAATCCGGGGAGGATTAAGCAGGACGTCATCTCCTGCCTGCAGACCATCTGCAATCTGGACGTATGTGTCGTTGAAGAGCCCTGTCGTAACCTCTCTTTCCTCGGTTCGACCTCCTTTTACGATAAAGCAGATTTTTCTGCCGCCTCGATTCGCTACAACCTGGACCGGGACGATAAGGACGTCCGGGAGCTGCTCAACAAGTATTTCAACGCGGGCGGACATTCCGGGTTTCAGGAAGTCATGGGTGCCTTCAATACCGACATTAGTCGTATAGACCTTGACATCCGGACTGAGCCATCCCCGCTGCTGGTCGGGCAGCGGCGCTATCTTGATAACCTCGCCGTGGAGGACCTGGTCCGGGAAAGCGTCCATAACGATTGTCGCTTTTTGGCCGGGTTTAACTTTATCTACGGATGATTCGTGGACGGTGATTTCCGCCATCATTTCAGAGGTGTCGGGCAGCGATATTATGGTCTGCCGCTGATAAACCTGCTCGCCAGCCGCGATAAGCCCTTCATTGCTGTATCTCCGCCAGGGGTTTAAGCTTGAGCCGTAAACGACCAGCCCCGGGCCGGGCGCTTTCATAGTGCAGGCGGCGAATTGTTTTTTACTTTTATCCAAGCGGTCCTGTTGAAGGTCCAGCCGGGATTTTGCGCTTTCAAGCTGCGCCCTTGCCTGCGCAAGCTGCGAACGCGCCTTGGCATAAGTTCGGTCCAGATTGCGTTTCGACTCGTAGTAGTCGCTGAGCAGTTTCTGGGTCTGCTTTGAGAAATCGTAGACGTTAAAAAGATTGAGATTGGTTTTGGCCTGGCCGTATTTTATTTCGAGCGATTCAACGCTCAGGCGGTCTGTCTGGAGCTCCGTTTCTGATACGTATTGCTTTTCACGCAGACGAATGGTCCAGTCAAGCTTGTTCTGTGCTTCCTTGAGTTGTTCCTCGGCCAGAAGAATATTATCGTGCAGCTCGCCAAGCCGCTGGGACGCCTCGCCGCCTAAGCTGTTGGGGTCGTCAAGCAAACTGTTCACGTTAATAACAGTGCCGATATCGGCGTTCGGGTCGTTGGCTTCGGCGACTATTTCGATGAGCCGGTTGGCGAGTGTTTCACCGAGGTATTTCTGGAAATCCATCAGGGCGAATTTCACCTTGAGTTCTGCCGCCGATATGTCGCTTTCATTTTGCTTGACCTGGATGTCGTATGCCTCTTTTGCCTGCGCATAGCTGGCCTCGGCGGTGGTGAAATCAATCTCTCTCTGGCTTAGCTGCTCTTTCAGGTCGCCTGAGTCAAGCTCGACGAGTACTTTGCCCTTATTGACGTCTTCAGTGGTAATATATGAGCCCTCGGGAACAATATTGATTATAGTCGCCCTGCCCTCGACCTCGGACTTCAGGTCAATGGAATTGCGCGCCTTTATACTTCCGCTTTCGGTAACTGTGATTGTCAGGTCATCTTTTCTCGCCTTGAAAGTGCTTAATGTTCCCGCGGGAGCGGACGCACCGGATTTGTTCGACGCCAGTAAAATCATCAACACGACTATCATCGCCAGCAGCCCGACCGCAATCAGCCATATACGCCTGCCGGCAGTCAGATTATAAATTTTCTTCAGCCCCGATGAGCCGGGATTTTTGTCGTTCTCTGTCATTTTTCGTGTTTCCCGTAAATGTATCAATTTGTGCCCACATACCGTCGGGCTTAACGTGTAATATACCTACGTCGCGGTAGAAACTAAGTTTGGCGTTCAGGTGCTCAATCAGGGCCGCCGTTACCGCGTTTTCGGCGTTTACCAGCGAATCCTGCGACTCCAGCAGGATTCGAACTGTTACTCTTCCCGCGTCTAACAGCAATCTATTGCTTTCCACCCGCTGGGTCGCCAGCTTCAAGCTGTTGTCCTGGATTCGATATTGTTCAGCCGTCTGAATAAGTCGGCGGTATGCGTCCCTGACTTCCAGCTTGACGCTGTCCACGTCTGCGGCATATTGTCTTTTTTGGCGTTCGAGGTTAATCAGGGATGTCCGATAGGCGTTTCGCTGGTTTTTCCTGTCAAACGGCAGGTCCGCATCAAACCCGACTGTGTAATCGCCCTCGTGAAACCTTATCCTCTCGAAATCGGTCTCCTCGTCGGGGCTTGCGGCTTCGATTGTGGCCTTTACGTTGAGTTGAGGGCCGAGTCCTTCGGCCGCCAGCTTTGCCTTTCGCAGATTATCGTCGATTTTGTCTGTGCTGTTCGCCAGGTCCAACCGGCTCACAAGGGCCGTCTCGATTGCCTCGTCCAGGGCAAACGTCGGCTCTGTAACTCCCATTTCCTTCAGCGCCGCCAGCTCATTCTGGTCAAGCTCTATATTTGCGTCGGTCGCTATCGCCAGCCGGAATTTGAAGTCATCGAGGGTCCTTTCATATCTTTGTCGTGTGCTTACGACGCTTTCCTGTGCCCTCAGTACGTTTTGTCGGGCCTCATCGACGTCGATACGTGTTCTTCGGCCCGCCTCGGCCTCCATTTCGAGCCGGTCCTGGGATTCAAGAACTCGCTGATAATTGTTCTGAGCATTGGTAACCGTATCCCGCTGCTGAAGCACCCCGTAATATGCGTTTATCGTATCGACGACGAAGGTCTGTCGAAAACGGTTGAATTCCCGTATGCCATATAGCACGTCGCGTTCGGCCTGAGTGAGGTTTTCCCAGTCGGCCTTGCCGCCGCCGCCGCCCAGTAACGGCACAATCACATCGGCTGTAAGAATCGACGCAAGCGTTATGCGGGGGTCGCCTGTAAGAAATCTTGACCAGTTGATTTTCAGCGCCGAGCTGGCAATAATACCCTCTGGCGTCAGTATGGTTTTTCTGGCGCCGAATTCTGCTCCTGCCTCTATATCTTCGGTTGACTCTCCGCTTTTGGAGTATCCGACGTCAACGGTAGCGAACCACTGGACGGCGTATTTGTATCTTTCGCCCGTGAGCGAAAGCACATTAAGGTAAAGATTTTCTTTACGGGCCTGGTAATTTCGGCTGTTTGCGGTGGCTATCCCGACGGCCTGTGCCAAGCTCATCGTTTCCGGCGCGACGGGGTAGCTTGTGATTTTTATTTCATTCTGGTCTGCGAGGTTACTGTCTGAAACGATGTAATTGGCCTTTTCGCCGAATCCGGCACGCCACTTATGGTCAATGATGTTATAGACCTCCTTGTCGGCGTCATCCTTGTGAAATTCGGGGCTGCACCCCGACATAATTGCCAAAGTCAGGGCAATCGCCGTATAAACAAATTTTTTCGGCTGACGCCTGGTTGCCATTCTACCCCGCTCCAAAACCGACCTCAAAATAACCGGTTTGCGTATTTTGTATCATTTTATCAAAAACATCCCATAAATTAAAGCCCTAAAGCGTTCCACGGGTCTGGATAGCGGCGGAAACTTTATGCGTTTTGACGATTGTATGTCCTGTATCGACACGGATTTAGGCGTACTTTATCGTTTCTGCTATATAATCTTGACGTTTGGATGGGCATTTATATTTCAAAAATTTAAAAGGACCTAATGACAGGATACCGGGAGAACAGTCGGAGTTTGAACCTAAGCTCAGAATAACTACAAGCAACCTGTATGTATAAAAACCACTGCGAATTCTTGTCTATCCTCACGCGTTATAGACGAAGACGAAAACCACGGCTATAATGCCGACGTGGGTAATAATTCGTCCAATAAAATTTTAATCACAGGGGTCGTCGCGATTGTCCTCGGTTGTTTTATCGCGTATCTGCCGGCAATTAAGGCGGGATTTATATGGGATGACGACATATATGTTACCGCCAATCCGCTTTTAACCGCGCCGGACGGGCTGTATCGAATATGGCTTACAGCCGACTCGCCATCGCAATACTTTCCGCTGACCTATACGACGTTCCTAATCGAGCACAAACTGTGGGGATTCAACCCGGCGGGCTACCACGCCGTTAACGTCGGGATTCATATCATAAACGCCCTGTTAATCTGGGCGATTCTGAGGCGGCTTAATATACCGGGGGCGTGGTTCGCCTCGGCTGTTTTCGCCCTGCACCCAGTCCAGGTCGAATCCGTCGCCTGGGTAACGGAGCGGAAAAACGTCCTGATGCTGTTGTTTTCGCTTCTGTCGATTTTATGCTGGATTGAATCCGTCGCGGCGGATAAATTTGGTTCGGGAAATTCAAAAAACCGCAAAAAAAACCACTTATACATTTGCTCAATCCTGTTTTGTGCGCTTGCGCTTTTCAGCAAGGCGACCGCCTGCACCCTGCCGATAGCGCTTATTCTGATATTATGGTTCAAAGGAATACCGTTCACCATCAGACGGCTGGAGCAGATAATTCCCTATATCGCGATGGGAATCGGGATAGCGATTCTCGTGATGTGGTGGGAAAAGCATCATCAGGGGACCGGTTTTGTTGACCTCGGATTGACCCCGGCGGACAAGCTGATAATCGCAGGAAGGGCATTGTGGTTCTATTTAGCCAAGGTTTTTTGGCCCGTTAATCTGACGTTCAGCTATCCCCGCTGGCAGATTGATACCGATTCAATCGCTCAATATGCGCGGCCTGCAGGCTTTTGTTTGCTGATTATCTGCGCGTGGCTGTTACGAAAACGTCTGGGGCGGGGGTTATTGGCCGGCTTATTGTTTTTCTCGGGGATGCTGTTCCCGATGCTGGGATTTTTTCCGTTATACACGTTTGTGTATTCTTTTGTCGCCGACCACTATCAATATATGTCAGCCATCGGGCCGATTGCGATTGTTTCGGCGGGCTGCGCATATCTTTATCGCCGGGTCGGCTATAACCAAAAAACCATACTTCTGTCCGCAGCGGGCGTCCTTCTTTTTACGCTGGGCGTCCTGACATATCGGCAATGTCGAATCTACACCGATAAGCAGACGCTGTGGGAAGACACCCTAAATAAAAATCGCGATTCGTGGCTGGCGCAAAGCCAGCTCGCCGATATATCTTTCAGGCAGGGAAAGCTGGAACAGGCAAGGTCGTATTTGGAGCGAACGATTGAGCTTGCGTCCTATTTGCGAACGATTCACCCTCGCGCCTATTCGGATTTTTACAGTAACCTTGCGGCCATAGACCAAAAGCAGGGCCGACTGGAAGACGCGGCGGGCAACTACCTGAAATCGCTTGAAATTTTTGAAAACTTTGCCCTGACGCACTATCGCCTCGCGGAGATATTCGTCAAGCTGGGCAGGCCCGAAGAAGCCAAAGCACATTTACGGCGTGCGATTGAGATAGCCGAGATTAAAAAGGCCGACAACTTGGCTGAAGAGCTTCGCAGCCGGTTAGAATCATTAGGCGACGCCGCCGGACCCAAGTAATCGCCTGATACGGTCATCCATCGCGTCCTGGTCGCTTCGGAAGCTGTTAAGGCCGGCGAGATTCATCAGGGCGTCAAGGCCGATTTGTTTGCTTTTCAGAACATCGGCCCAGTTGACAATACGGGGGATTTTGCCTTCCTTATAGCTGGTTTCGATTTGCGAGGCGTCCCACCGGACAAGCACGTCTCCGCAACGATGCTCGGCAAAGAAATCAATAAGGTCATCGGGGGTGAAGCTGTCGAGGTTCTCTTTTTCGAGGGCGTTTACGCAGGCAACCAGTTTTTCGTCAACGTTCCATAACGTATCCAGCCGAATGGCCTCGACATCAACGTCCTTATTTACACCTACCGAATATTGAGAATCGACCTTGTCAATGATTGAATCCAAATCGACGCCCAAATCGAGAAACTCGCCGGCGACTTTGGGCGGCATAGTCATAACGTCGATACCCGCCAAATCGAGAACCTGCCGGCCGGAGCGGAAACTTGCGCCGATTTGATGAGCCGGGGTCAAATCTTTCTGCCGTAAATCCTCAATGATGTTTTGCGAGGCAAGCGTCGCCTTTTCGCCGACGTAAGCGCCGTCGCCCAGTTTGTTATCGACGATTAAACTATTCAGCCGGCCCAAAAAGACGTTCACATACGCCGGCCTGGCGATTCGAGCTATGACGTAATTTTGCCGGGCGGAGAAACCCAGCGTGTGATTGACGGGGATGCCATCGGCGGAAAGCTTGCAGGTCGCAAGAAGACCGGCGGGTGTAAAGGGGACCTTGATGTAAAAACGCTCCGGACAAATCGCGTAAAATCTTTCCCCGTAGCGAACCGCTAAATCCACATCATTTGCCAAATCGGTATGTTCTTCCACTGACACATTGGCGTCGAATTTTTCGACAAGCCGCAGGCCGTGCCAGGCGTTGAGAACGAAATTTATTTCAAGGATTTTCTTTCGCTCGTCGAGCTGCGGGTATGAATTTAATATCTTCATTATTTCAGGAATCAAGGAATCATATCGTCCCGACTGAATTTCCTTGTTTAACAGTGTATTATTGGTTGTTACAGCGCTAAACTGCCGCGTCCAGAATTTTTCGATTTCCTCGATATTGCCGGAGTCGAGCCATAGCCGGCTGCCCACTTCGTTCAATTTTTGCCAATGCGGCTTTGATGGAAATGTGTCTTTCAGCTCGTCATACTGCGGTGAAAATCCCTTTTTGACAAAATTTTTAAGCTCCTCCTCAAGCCCGGCTTTATTTTCAAACTCTGACATAGCCATTCCTCTCTATAATTTTACCTTTTGAGCTTTTTCGCGGCTTGTTTCGCAAAGTAGGTAATAATAATATCGGCGCCGGCGCGTTTGATTGATGTTAAGATTTCCATCATCGCTGCGTCTTTTTCAACGTGGCCGGCGGAGGCGGCGTCGTGAACCATCATATATTCGCCTGAGACGTTATAGGCGGCAATGGGGCAGTCGAAACGCAGCCGGGCATGATAAATAATATCGAGATACGAAAGAGCGGGCTTGACCATAACGATATCGGCGCCTTCCTCAATGTCGAGTGCGATTTCAGCCAATGCCTGGCGGGCGTCGGCGTGGTCCATCTGGTAGGTTTTGCGGTCGGCCAATCCGGTAGAGGCGTCGGGGGCTGATTCGGCGGCGTCCCTGAACGGGCCGTAAAACGCGGAGGCGAATTTCGCGGAATAAGACATAATCGCAACATCTTTGAAGTTGTTGGCTTCGAGCGCTTCACGGATTGCCTTAACCCTGCCATCCATCATATCGGAAGGGGCGACAATATCTACACCGGCCTGGGCGTGCGATAAGGCGACCTTGGCCAGAAGCTCACAGGTGGCGTCGTTATCGACTGAGCAATCTTTTATGACGCCGCAATGGCCGGTATCGGTATAGGCACATAAGCAAACATCAGTAATAACGACAAGTTCTGGAACGTTTTTTTTGATTTGCCTTATGGCGGTCTGCACCGCGCCATCCTCAGCCCATGCCTCTGAGCCGAGTTTGTCTTTTTTATCAGGCAGGCCAAACAATAAAACCGCGTGAATACCCAATTTGGCGACTTCCTGTGCCTCTGCGACTATCGTATCGGGCGAGAAGTGGAAGCAATCGGCCATCGACTCAATCGGCTCTTTCAGACCTTTGCCTTTGCGGACAAACAATGGGTAAACGAGGTCATCGACGGTAACGGTCGTTTCGCGGACCAGGCGACGTATCGATTCGCTTTTTCGCAGCCGGCGCATTCTGATATCTGGAAACGCCATAAGTGAATTTCCATTTATTATTTACTATTTTTTACTTGGCTATACAATAGCACTCTGAATAAGTATTGAAAAGCCATTTTTAGCGTCTTAAATTCAGGGAGACGGATATGTTCGAACAGCAACAACAGCAGGAATCAGCCACCATCAAAATGGGTATCGCCATTGCTCTTATTATACTTGCCGTACCGCTGGGTATCTGGGTCCTTACAACGGTCAACGGCATAATCAACGGTCCTGAAAGCCCCGCGATAATCCAGAAAATCATCCCCGACACGGGCGATGTCGTCAGCGTTAACACGCCTGCCGGCAGAGTCGAGATGCCCAGACAGATTTTTATCGTTACGGCTTATACGGTTCTTTTCTTATTCCTTTTAATCCCGACGAAAATCGCCACCGTTCTTTTAACAGCCGGTATATCGCTGCTCAAGCCGGATATGAGCAAACAACTGCAAAAATACGTCGAAGCGCAGACCAAACAGCCCCCGGTAAAACAGTAAAGGCCCTTGACTTATGAAGCAACCGAGTCAACAAAGACCTGCTGAAGACGATTCACAGCATATCGAGGCGTTATTGAAAAAATATCCCGCGCTGGCGGAGGCGGCCCGGTATGGCGTGGACATCGGGCTGTTGTTAGACAATCTGCGGCGACCCGTTTCGGAGCGTATCCACCGGCACCAGGCGGCGCTGAACGCGATGAATCAACTGCGAAAAGCCGGGCCTGTATGAACAGTGACTTTCTGGAAATTCTGAAACGACTTACGCAGGCCGAGGTATCCTTTGTCGTAATCGGGGGGTTTGCCGCAACGGTATATGGCTGCACTATAGTCACGCAGGACATAGATATCTGCTGTGAATTTTCAGCGGAAAACCTATCACGTCTGCAAAAAGCGTTAGCTGACGTGCATCCAGTTCACCGGATGACCCCGAATCGCAAGCCGTTCGAGCCGATTGCTGAGGCGGTTAAGGGGCTGAAAAATCTATTTCTCGATACCGACCTCGGAACGCTGGATTGCGTCGGCTTTTTAGAAGGCATAGGCGGCTTTGAGCAGGTTATTAAAGTAAGCCGGACGATTGAAACCGAGGGTATGAGGTTAAATTTATTGACTTTAGACGCATTGATTAAATCCAAAGAGGCGATGCGCCGCCCGCGAGACCAGCAGGCCGTTATCCAGCTAAAAGCAGTTCGGGAACAAATGAACAGAAAACAATAATAATTGGCTTATGCCCACAGGTTTGCCGAATTATGATAACTAATTATGAACTGGTTTTGAAAATAGTTGGCTGATCCTATTTTCCACAAGGACAATACTATGATAAATATCAATACTGGAGAAATAAGCGTTGAGGGAAAAGAATATAATATTGGACCCCTTGTCAGTAAAGATGCTTTTTTGCAATCAGACCTGGGACGGGAAGCACAAGAAATTATTACTAATGAAGGGTGGTCTACTTTTAAGGTTGGACCTCACCTGGTAGATAAGCAAATATTCCTTGTAAGTATTACTTTTTACAAAAACCTGATATGCGAACTAAGTTTAATGTACATTACACCGAATGAACCTCGTAATTGGTCCGATCATACAGTTCAATTTGAAAAGGAAAGAAAAATAAAACATGATGAATATTTACACAGTCAATTTCACAAATCGCCTTATAAATTATCATGGGGCAAAGTAATATCTGTTTACGATGAAAAAAGCAGTTGCAGTGAAATTATTATTAGATACGAGAAACATTCCAACTCACGGGAATGACATTTAAGAAAGGACCTATAGGCCGATTTCGTTGTCGGTCAGGTAACAAGCGGGTTCGAGCAGCCAATTCTCGTCGGCTGGGTCGGGGCCGAGAAATCTAAAATTGCCTTTGCAAAGATTAAACCATTTACATCGCAGGCAGCGTTTGTCGGCGAATTTGTCCTTGTTGCGGAGCTTTTTCAGCACCGGCTTATCGGGATTTGTCCAGATTTCCCGCAGTCCTCTTTGCATAACGTTGCCTAAGGAATAATTTTGCCAGAACTGGTCAGGGAAGACGTCGCCCTTCCAGTTGACACAGACGATGCCCTGGCCTATTCGGTTGCCGCCGTTTGCGAGAAGCAGTTTTTGCGGCTGGTCAATAGAAATACCCTTTTGCTGCATTTTGACAAGCAGGTATGGCCCGTCGGCGTGATTGCCGACCGTCAAGACCTCTTCGACCCCGCACCTATTTTGGCCTGCAAAGACCGTTTGGATTCGGGGATGGCTGCGGTCCAAAATAGGTGCGGGGCGGACAAATTCATCGGTTTTTTGGATTATGGTATCGACGGCGTCACGGGTCTGCTGGCCGGTTAGGATTTCGGATTCGATTTCGGTCGCCCGGCCACTGCGAATCAGGTGATAAAAACATAACCGCTTGATTTCATTTTCAACGGCGATGTCAAACACGAGCGGTATTTGCGATGCGTTTGATTTTGTTATTGTGAATCGAAGGCCCGTGCGCAGACCGATTTTTTGGCAGTTCTGAATGCCTTTTATCGTGGCATTAAACGCGCCTTTTTTTTGGCGGAATTTATCGTGGAAGGGTTCGGCGCCGTCGAGCGAGATGCCGATGTAAGAGAGTCCCGCGTTTTTGAGTTTGCCCGCGGTCGGCTCGTCAATAAGGATGCCGTTTGTTGAAATAACGGTGCGAATCCTCAGCCGTTTGGCTTCCGCGAGTAGCTCGAAGAGGTCTCCTCGCAAAAGGGGCTCGCCGCCGCTGAATAAAAGGACGGGGGCATTTATTTCGGGCAGTTCTGCTATAAATTTTTTGGCCTGTTCGGTGGTCATCTCCGCGTCTTTTCGGGATGCGTCCGAGGCGCTATAGCAGTGAAGGCAACGCAGATTGCATTTGGCGGTGCAGTTATAGACAACGATTGGGCCGGTTTTGGCGGTATGAGCATATCTCAATTCGTCGGACTGACCTGCAAGGCCGGAATATAGTTTTGAAATGTTTATCATTTATTTGGTTTGACGTTCGTATTCTTCAATCGCGGATAGCAAACCGTCGATTGTGTGCTCAGCCGGCTCGATATCGACCTTAACGCCGAGGTCGGCGAGCTTTTTCGATGTAACCGGGCCGATGGAGGCGATTTTCGCATTGCCTGTTTTTACGAAATCGACAGGGACCTGTTCAAAGAAGCACGTCGCCGCAAATGGGCTTCCAAACGTGAGCCAGTCAACATGCTTTTCGGCCAGCATTTCAGAAAACGCCTTCAGGTCGCAGATGTTTTTCTCGTGGGTGTAGATGGGGACGTGAGCGACTGTAGCGCCGGCCTGTGCCAGCAGCTGCGGCAGGTCATCAGCCGCAAGCTGCGAACGCAAAAGGAGGATTTTTTGCCCCTTCAGGTTGATGGACTCGATAAGCCCTTTGGCAAGGTCTTTACTGGTAAACTCGGCGGGGATAAAATCGGCCTTGAGGCCGAAATACGAAAGTTTTGCCGCGGTCTGGCTGCCTATACAGGCGATTTTGGCCTGGCCGAATACGCGTGCGTCTTTGTTCAATTTTGCCAGAGCACTGAATAACACCTCGACGCCGTTGGGACTGGTTAAGATTATCCAATTATAAGAATGGATTTCAGCCATTACCTCGATGAAGGCGCTCGAATCGGTCAGGTCTTTGATTTTACTGACGGGCAGCTCAATGGGAACAGCAAGTTTGCCGGCGATTTTAGGGGCGAACGCCGCGTTGCCGTGTGCGTCACGGGTAATTACGATGGTCTTTCCAAACAAAGGCGTTCTCGAGAGCCAGTCGAGGCGGGCGTCCCCCCTGGCGGTCGGGCCTATGAAAATAAGGGCGGGCGCTCCGATTTTTTGCTTTTCGCACCGGTCGGCTATTGTGGCCAGCGTCGCTTTGGCCGTTCTTTGCGTCGGCAGCGTGGCGTCGGCAACGACTGCGGCAGAGGTATCGGCTGACATACCGTTTTCAATCAGACGGGTAGTTATGAACTTGAGGTTGCCCATACCCATATAAAAGACGATTGTTCCTGAAAAACGGGCGAGCAGTTGCCAGTCGATACCGGTTTGCTGCTTGCCTTCGGCCTCGTGGCCCGTGACGAATATCGCCTCTGAAGCGAAATTCCTGTCGGTGATGGCGATGCCTGCGTATGTGCCTGCCGAAATAGCCGCGGTAACGCCCGGCACGACCTCAAAATCGATACCCGCTTCGGCAAGGAAGACGGCCTCTTCAGCGCCCCTGCCGAAGATATACGGGTCGCCGCCCTTGAGTCGAACGATGGTTTTGCCTTCTTTTGCCTTCTCCAGAAACAGCTTATTGATTTGCTGCTGGGTGAATGACTCGTCGCCGGCGCGCTTGGGCGTGGCAATCAGCTCAGCGTCTGGCCTGGCGTATTTCAGAAGGCCGGCGTTTACGAGCTTGTCATAAATAACGCAATCCCCGGTCTTAAGCAGCTCAAGCCCGCGGACGGTTATCAGGTCAACTCGCCCAGGCCCCGCCCCGACAAGATATACCTTTCCTTTTTTACTCATCTCATTCATTGATACAAACTATTGTATTATATAACTTCAGATAGTAGAATAAATTATTCAAATGTAATTCAATACGGAAGTTTGATGGAAAACCAGGTTGATACGTCAATTGATTTCGCTGGATTAAAGCTGGTAAACCCGGTCTGGACGGCCTCGGGGACGTGCGGATACGTCGATGAGCTAAGCGATTTTATGGATTTAGGCAAGCTCGGCGGGTTTATCACCAAGAGTGTAACGCTCAAGCCGAGGGAGGGAAACGATACGCCCCGCATCGTGGAAACCGACAGCGGTATGTTAAACGCCATCGGGCTTGCCAACCTCGGCGTGGACAAATTTATCGAAGAAAAAATCCCGCTAATAGAGAAACTGTCCTGCGCGGTGTTTGTCAATATCGCGGGCGAAACCATCGAGGATTACGTTGCGGTTGTTCGGCGGCTGTGCGAGCAGAAGGCAATCGCGGGATTCGAGCTGAACATAAGCTGCCCAAACGTCAAGCACGGCGGCATTACCTTCGGCACTGAGCCGGAAGTCGTAAAGGAGATTACATCGGCGGTCAAATCCGCCTGCGCCGGCAAGGTTTTAATGGTTAAACTTACGCCGAACGTAACAGATATAGCAATTACGGCCAAGGCGGCGGTCGAAGGCGGGGCCGACGCCCTCAGTATGGTAAATACCTTTACAGCTATGGTCATAGATATCGAGAGCCGAAAGCACGTATTGGCCAATCGCACCGGCGGGCTGTCAGGACCCGCGATAAAACCCATTGCGATATATATGATTAATAAAGTATATAATGAGGTCACAAAACAAACCAGGATGCCGATTTTAGGTATGGGCGGCATAAGGACGGCCTCGGACGCGCTCGAATTTATCCTCGCCGGCGCATCAGCAGTCGCCGTCGGAACAGCTACCTTCATCGAACCCGACAGCGCCGTTAAAATTATCGAAGGAATCAGGAAATATTGCGAAAACCATCAAATCGGTTCCATCAGGGATTTAATTGGGGCAGTCCAGTGATAAATATAAGAACAACGCTTGTCGGATTTGTATTCATAGCGACGCTTTTAAGCGGCGCAAGCTCTGGCTGCGAAAAGGTATTCCTGACCGGCTCTAATCTATCGCAATGGACGGCAGGAACGGACTGGTCTGTCGCGGGAGACGCCTTTTTGAATCCGAACAACGAGAACATCCTTGTCATTAAAGAAGGAAGAGAAATAATCGTAAACGGCCGAAGGGGAGATAGTAAGCCGCTCGTCAGCATTGCGCAATTCGGCGACATCCGCGCGCATATCGAGTTTATGATACCCAAAAAGACAAACTCGGGCGTCTTTTTTCAGGGCCGATACGAGCTCAATATCTGCGACGGTTCGGACGACTCAAACTCCGTAACAGCCGGTCTCGAATGCGGCGGGGTATATCCCCGGTGGAGCGATAGCGGACTGGCCCGTGCATACGACGGCCGCTCACCCCGCATCAACGCCTCCAGACCCGCCGGCCAGTGGCAAAACTTCGATGTCATTTTCAGGGCTCCTCGTTTCGACCAGAGAGGCCAAAAAAGCGCCAACGCCTGTTTCGAAAAGGTCTTTCTCAACGGGATATTAATACACGAAAACGTTGAAGTAACCGGGCCTACGAAAGACAGCCCCCAAACCGATGAAGCTGCGACCGGCCCGATAGTCCTCAAAGGCAACCGCGGGCAGGCGGCGTTTCGTAATATCTGGATTGCCCCCATTGACCCGCAAAATGACGGCCTGACCAATCCGTTTTTCGCGATGGACACCGCCACGACTGACGAGGCGCATAAAACCCCCCGGTCGCAGGCACAAATGCTCAAGGAGCTTGATTACGCCGGCATCGCCTACTGGGAAAGAGAACCAAACAGAGGTTCTGCGGGCCTCGCAGAAATGTTAAACGAGCTGAGCACGCGCGGCCTGAAAATCTACGGCGTGTATTTTACAATCAAGCTCGAAGACCCGAATGAAAAGATACTGGGGCCGATTCTCGAAAGCATCCGGCGGCTCAGCGGGCAACAATCAGCCGTATGGCTGGCCGTAACAAGCGATACCAGCCCAAAATCCTCGCCGGCCGGCGACCAGCGGGCGGTTGCGATAATCAGGCAAATCGCCGATGCCGCACACGAGGCGAGCGTCGAAGTCGCGTTATATCCTCACGTCGATTTCTGGCTCGAAAAAACAGACGACGCCGTCCGCCTCGCACAAAAATCCAACAGGCGTAACGTAAGCGTGATATTCAACCTTTATCATCATTTGAAGGCCGAAGGCCCCGCTAATATCGAAGCCACGATAAAAAAGGCGATGCCGTATTTATCAATCGTAACGACAAACGGTTCATCGCCTGCCGGCTCCATAGAAACGCTCGATAAGGGAACATACGACGTTTACGCCTTCTTAAAAATGCTCAATACGGAGGGATTCAAAGGCCCCATCGGCCTTCAGGGCCACGGAATTGGAGGGGCCGCACGGGATAACCTCAGCAGGTCGATGGACGCCTGGCGCAGCTTCTCACGCCGCTTGGCCGTCGAAAAGGCCGAACGCCTGTAATCACCCTCTAACGAAGCAGCGCCCTCTTCTTATAAAAGCACTTCTGCATCAAGCCAAAAACTGACAAATAAACGCTTTTTTTCAAAAACAACTGCAACGAATGGACTTGAAAAAGGACTATTACTATTAGTGGCGCAGCTAAAAATGCTTGCATTTATGCGTTTGGAAGCATAGAATTTAAGTTGTTAATATTGAAGGAGTTAGGAGAAAAACTATGGGAACGAAAATACAAAAGCTTGTTCTCGCCTTAATTATCGCCTCTACTTTAGCATCATACACTCAGTCCGCTTTGGCCAGCTCTATTAAGGCCTGGGGTGTTATGGCTGTCGATAGCAATGCACTTGTCGGCAATTTTACCGGGACTAAACTCTAAAGACGGGAGGCAGAGGATGGCAAATTATGTGCTTTTTGCGCATTTTTGTGGATATTTTTCTTGACTTTTTGGGACTTATGTGTAAACTGATAAATGGGATTGGAAGAAAACTCACCGGAAGTGATATGTCGAAAAAAACATTGAAAAATGGGCTTTTATTTGGTAAAATACATATACTTTTTGAAAGGATGGGATTATGAAGAATGTAATTCTGGGGAGGGTGGGAGTAATTGTGCTTGTATTGGCTGGCGCGGCGTCATCCCAACTTGCATTGGCAGGAACCTGGGCTACCTTTGATGCGCCGGGGGCAGAAGAAACAGCTATAATGGGCATTGATGGCAGCAATATAGTAGGTTATTATATTGACGGCTCCGGTCAGCATGGTTTTCTCTATGACGGATTAAGCTGGACCATTCTGCCTGGAGTTCCACTTGGTGTTGATGATACTAAAATTGTCGGCGGCCATGGTGGTGGTGCTTTCATATATGATATAACAGATTCAACATGGGAGACATTCAACGCACAAGGAGCAGACCCTTATACAACCGCAGAAGGAATTGATGGCAGCAATATTGTTGGTCAGTACGATTTAAATGGTTTTATGGTAGGGGGAGTACACAGTTTTATTTATGATGGCTCAACCTAGACTATCCTAGACGCGCCGGGGGCGGATGGCTCAACATATGCGTATGGCATAGACGGCGGAAATGTTGTTGGTCGTTATATCGACGAATCAGGCGACCATGGTTTTCTTTACGACGGAACAAGCTGGACAATTCTCGATGCGCCCTGGGGAGGCAGTACATCTCCTTATGGTATCGAAGGAAGTAGAATTGTTGGTTATGCTTCCCAACAAGGTATTGGTAAAGGTTTTTTATATGACGGCTTAACCTGGACCACCTTTTATAAACCTGGAGCAACTTACACATTCGCGAGAGACATATCAGGCGACGATATTGTAGGGGATTATATTGATGATATCGGCCGACATGGCTTTATCTACACGATTCCCGAACCAGCTACTATTATGTTGTTCGGTCTTGGTTTTATACAGATTCTACATCAAAAAATACATTGAAAAAAGGTCTAATGTGGTATAATGTTTAGTAAGATGTGATAGAAAAAATACAAGTAAGTTAAGGAGTCCAAAAAATGAAACAGGAAGCAATTATAGCGATAATAATTTGTATTGCCCTTCCCTTTATTACGGATCCGGCAGAAGCAATAATTTTGGATGTCAATGTTTTTCCGGAACAGCCAACCATCAATGATGAGATCACAATCATTACTTCCGGCATTACAAGCCTTGGTGGGATGCAGATAGAAGGATCTGATTTTGAAATGCAGG
>JAFGDN010000003.1 GCA_016932095.1 Sedimentisphaerales bacterium | reverse complement strand
TATAATCCGATTGACGTTGCTAAATTAAGTTAGGGATGTCCGTTTTGTGAACATTAGGATTACCGATCCGAAGGTACAGGTGTATTCCGAAACATGGATCAGCCTTTCCGCTATCTAAAAAAGACTATTTGAAAAAAACCTCAGTAGTAACCTAACTGGCCCACTTTTGTGTAAATGCGGACAATTGAACACTTGAATTATACGTAACTATCTATTAATACCAAACTTAATAACGAGGCCGAAGGGGCTCGAACCCTCAACCTTCGGATCGACAGTCCGATGCTCTAGCCAATTGAGCTACGGCCCCGAACACACCGGCTTGGCTTTTATCTGCGCCGGGATAAAAGGACAAATATAACGCTGAAACCGGGTTGTGTCAAATAATTTAGCCGGTGATTTACACTCTCTGCGGTCGCCTCAACTGCGGCTGGGATTTTGGCAGACGCTTTATGTTGCCCTGGATGACTTTCATCGCTTTTTTGACGTCGGCGACCTTGAGGATCCCGGTCGTCCTTCCGCCCTTGGCCCCTGCGGTGCAGTAGGCGTACGAGATATTGATATGGTTGGCGGCAAGCCGTTCCGCTACCCCGGCGAATGCGCCCGCGTGGTTTTCGAGGATGACGCAGAGGACGTCGGTCTTGTTAAAAGTCATATTGGCCCTGATGAGGACCTCTTCGGCCTTCCGTGGGTCATCGAGTACGACCCGCAGCACGCCGTGCTCGACGGAATCCATCACGGTCATAGCGGTAATATTGACTTTTGCCCCGGCAAATTCGCCGAGGATATGAGCAAGGATGCCTGGTTTGTTGACCATAAAGACCGAAAACTGTGTGGTAACATACATATAGGATTGCCTCCTTCAAAAAATTCAGCTAATCTGGCTTATCCGACGAATCGTGACTCAAAGCGCTGACCGCGCTTTCGGTATCAGGGAAAAACTGAAACACCTGGTCGAGGTTGGTTATTTTGAAAACCCTGTGAAGCTGGGAATTTATCGAGCTTATGAAGACCCTGCCTTCGTATTCGGCCACGCGTGCCCGCGTTTCGAGCAATAGTCCGAGAACCTGCGACGAGAAAAATTTGACGCCTTTGAAATCGAAAATCACCCTTCCGGGCCTGTTTGCATCTATAAAGGCGGCTATTGTTTCACCTGCCGCGGCAATATCATCAACGCTGCTTACAGTGCTTTTACTGAAAGTAATGACGGCAGTATCGTCTTCTATCTCTATTTGACCTATGATTTCTTCGGCCATATTATTCCCATTATTCAACTATAAAATCAAATCCCGCGTAAACAAGCATTTTACCGGATTTTCCCTTATTTCGGCTTATTTGGCAACAGTCATTCACAAACAATTCCTTTTTTTCATATATGACGGCAGGCAACCAAATGTTCGGGTCTTTCCGGTACCGGCACAAGCGGAGGGTTATCGCTGAGGCAACTGTCTTTCGCATAGGGGCATCTCGGATAAAACGGACAGCCGGCGGGCTGATTGATAATATCGGGAACTTCGCCTTTGAGCCGTTGTTGTCGCTGCCTGTTTGGGTCTTTAATGCGGGGGATGGCGGACATCAGGGCGACGGTATATGGATGCAGAGGATTATTAAAAAGCTCGTTAGCAGGGGCATGCTCGACGATTCTACCCATATACATTACGGCCACAACGTCGCAGGAAAACTGGACTACCGCAAGGTCGTGCGCAATAAACAGATACGTCAGCGAAAATTCATCCTGAAGGTCTTTGAGAAGGTTTAGAATCTGGGACTGGATTGAGACGTCCAGCGCACTGACCGGTTCGTCGCAGATAACAAACTTTGGCTGTAAAATAAGTGCGCGGGCTATGCCTATTCGCTGACGCTGGCCGCCTGAAAATTCGTGAGGATAACGGTTTATAGCGTCGGGTGAAAGGCCCACCTTTGACAGGATGAGGCAAACCTGTTCTGCGAGGTTTTTACCGGTTATTTTTTTGTGGACTTTAAGCGGCTCGCCGATGATGCTGCCGATGGTCATACGGGGATTGAGCGAGCCGAAGGGGTCCTGGAAAATCAAGCTGATATGCCTGCGAATGTCTTTAAGCTGTTTCTTGTCGGCGGCGAGAATATCGGTATTGTCGAATATGACCTTGCCGGAGGTAACGGGAAGCAGGCGAAGGATGCTTCTTGCAACGGTCGTTTTGCCGCAGCCGCTCTCGCCGACGAGACCAAACGTCAGTGCGGGTTTGATTGCGAATGAAACACCGTCAACTGCCTTAATGTAGCCGACGGTCCGACGCATAAGCCCCTTCTTAACGGGAAAATAGGTCTTGAGGTCGTCAACCTTAAGCAGGAAACCATTATTATTTGAAATAGTCGTATTCATAATTTTGGGTCATCGTGTTTTTCATACCCTGGGGCGTACCAGCAAGCTACCTCCCTGCCGCCCTCTACTTTTCGCAGTTGCGGTTCGATTGTCTGACAGCGTTTGTCGGTGCAGCCGATGGGGCAGCGAGGATGAAATTTGCAGCCCGTAGGGAAATGCAACGGGTCAGGCACAACGCCTGAAATTGTATGCAGGCGCTTTCCTGAAAAGCCGACGCGAGGCAGTGATTTAAGAAGCCCCTGGGTATAAGGATGTAACGGCTTGTCAAATAAGGACTTACAATCGGACTTTTCCGCTATTTTAGAGGCATACATTACCGCCACTTCGCTTGCGCGTTCCTCAACGATGCCGAGGTCGTGGGTTATCAACAAGATACTCATCTTGTTTTGCTGTTGAAGCTCACCTAAAAGGTCAAGGATTTGTGCCTGTATAGTTACGTCGAGGGCGGTCGTCGGCTCGTCGGCTATTAGAAGCTGGGGTTTGCAGCTTATGGCCATAGCAATCATAACCCGCTGGCGCATACCGCCTGACATTTGATGAGGGTATTCGATAACCCGCTGGGCGGGGTCGGGGATTTGGACCTGTCGAAGCACTTCGACGGCAAGGTTCCAGGCCTCGGTTTCGGATTTTTTCTGATGAAGCTGTATGGCCTCAACAATCTGCTCGCCGACGGTATAAACGGGATTCAGGGAGGTCATCGGCTCCTGGAAAATCATCGCAATCCGGTTTCCACGGACGGCCCGCATACATTTTTCGGACAGTTCGACGAGGTTTCGGCCGTCGAAATTGATTTGGCCTGCGACGATTTTACCCGGCGGGTCGGGAACCAGCTGCATAATAGAAAGCGCCGTAACGCTTTTACCGCAGCCGCTTTCCCCGACGAGTGCGAAGGTTTGGCCTTTTTTAACGGAAAATGAGACGTTCTGAACGGCGTGAGCGATACCTTCTTCTGTGAAAAAATCCACGCAAAGACCTTGAGCATCCAAAAGAGTATCGTTATTCATCACGTTGCTATCCTCAAACGGGGGTCAATCGCGTCTCGCAGGGCCTCGCCCACAAGGTTATACGCCAGTACGGTAAAGAATATCGCCAGCCCCGGAAACAGGGTAAGCCACCATAAAAATCTTCCGGTTGTGCTGACGCCCAAACTCAGAATTTGCCCCCAGCTCGGTGTAGGCGGCGCGACGCCGAAGCCGAGGAAACTCAATGCCGCCTCGATAAATATAGCCCCTGCGATTCCGAAAGTCGCGTTGACAAGCACCGGGGCAATCGCGTTTGGCAGCATATGCCTGAAAAGTATGCTTCGCAGGGGTAAACCGAGGGAAATGGCCGCCTGGACAAAATCCTGCCTGCGGAGTTTAAGGAACTCGGCGCGGACGAATCGGGCGTCTTCAGTCCAGGTGGTCAGGCCTATGATAAGCATTATATTGAACAAGCTGCGCGGGAAAAAGGCAACGATAGTAATGATTAAAAAGAAGACGGGCACCGCCATCATAATTTCGACCAATCGCATACCGAGGAAGTCGAGTTTGCCGCCTGAATAGCCGAGCATTGCGCCGATTATTATGCCGATGATGCTCGATATGCCAACAGCGACAAAACCGACGGAAAGTGAAATCCTGCTTCCATGAATGAGCCGGCAGAGGACGTCTGAGCCGACGTCGTCGGTGCCGAGCCAGTGCTGCGAATTGGGGGGGCTTTCGCGGACCTTCAAATCTGTCCTGCCATAACCATAAGGGACTGGTGCAAAGACGGCGCCGGACGCTTTTCCCGAAGTTATCATTGACTTGTAGTCAGTAGCGTCGAGCCGGCGAGGGATGAAGTAGTATAAAAGTATTATGCCAACAACGATAATAAGCATATTGATAAAAATCTGCCGCCAGAGGACGCCGGAACGTATTGAGGGGTCAATACTTCGGCGATTTCGGCAGATAAGCAGGATTTGGACAAGCCCAACCGCGGCAGCCAAGAAAATACTGTAATCTGTGGCGTTAAGGTCTCTGAAAAGCGGGAAACGCAGTTGGCCGTCTATTTTAATAATAAAGGGTTTGTCGTTAGCAAGAAACGGTGCAAAAATCGCCAGCAGAAAAAGCAGGACTATAAAGCCCAGCCAAACGACGATGAATTTGCTTTTGGTGAACTCTCGCCAGACCATTTCACCGTAAGATATACCCCACTCTTTATGTTGTTTTTCAGGTTTTGTCATAAAATAACACTACTCAACGGATTCAAAACTGATTCGCGGGTCAACCGCCGCGTAGGTAATATCCGCCAGCAACAAGCCAATGAGGTTCAAAAAGCCGGCGATTGTAGCAACGCCCATAACGACGTTATAATCACGGGTAGTAACGGCCTCGAAAGCGAGCAGACCCATACCTGAAACACTGAAGATTCGCTCGATAATTACCGAGCCGCCGAACATTGCCGGCAAAAGCGTCGCCATAATTGTAATAACCGGGATGATACTATTTCGAAAGGCGTGTCTGAATATAACGTCCCAGTTTGAAAGGCCTTTAGCGCGTGCGGTGCGGACGTAGTCGGCGCGGAGGTTATCGAGCATACCAGCCCTGACCTGCTTTGTAAGATAGGCAAAGCCCGCGTATGTCAGACAGGTTACAGGCAAAACGAGGTGCCACAGCCGGTCGGCAAGCCAGGCGAAAAAGGTGAACTGCTCTGCGTCGTTACTCGAAAGCCCTGCCGGCGGAAACCAGTACAAAGGCGGCCCGCACAGGTAGCCGATGAGCATTTGCCCCACCCACATCGACGGCAAAGACCATAACATTAGAAGCATAACCGAACTTGCCCGGTCTAAGAATTTTTTACGCCCCACCGCCGAGAGGATACCCATCGGGATTGAAATCGCGTAAATAATGAAAAATGAAACGAGGTTCAGCGTAAGCGTGATGGGCAGGCGCTCCTTGATGAGGTCAATGACGGGTCGATGGTGCTTGATTGAATCGCCAAAATCGAGCCGGGCGACCCGACCAATCCAAATTGCAAACTGGACGGGAACGGGCTTATCGAGGCCGTAGAGCCGCATACGAGCCGCCCGGACGTCGGCTGCCCGCTGTGCATCGAGCATACCGCCGGGCCCCATCGATAAGCTGACGGGGTCTCCCGGCGCCAGTCGGCTTATAGAAAAAACAACAATAGTAATACCCAAAAGCGTGGGGAGCATCAAAAGCAGACGTCTGATGATATATGTTGTCATTTATACCTTTGCTTGTTTTTTGGAACGTACCACTCGTGAGGATTGAGTCCCAGCTTGTGCTCTATGACGTTCTCAAACCTTTTATCAAGAAAACACCATTCGGGCCTTATGTAGAGAAAAGTGAACGGCTGGTCTTCATGGATGAGACGATGAAAACGATGATAAAGCTCATACCGTTTTTCCGGTTCCAGTGTTCGACGTGCCACATCTATCAAGGCATCGGTCTGGGGATTGTTGTAGCCCGTGCAGTTTTGACCTCCGCCCGTTATCTGTGAGGAGTGAAAATACTGATATGGGTCAAACTCAACCGTGCCGCCGGAGCCAATAACCAGGGCTTCGAAATCACGTTTGTGGTACTTTTCCACGAAAATGGACCACTCGTACGGGTCGGCAATTACATCGACCCCGATATTCCCTGCGGTATCCTTGAAGAGCTTGGCAAACTGCTCATAGAACGCCCGTCCGGTAGCGAAGGCGAGCCGGAAGCTGAACCTCACACCATTTTTGTCACGGACGCCATCGCCATCGTGGTCAATCCACCCGGCTTCATCCAGCAACTGCTTCGCTTTTTCGGGGTCGTATGGCCAGGGCTCAACGTTTGGGTCGTACTGACGCCCAAAGATATAAAAAGGCCCCGTTGTTATTTTGGCCTCGCCGTTCAAAAGGTGTTCGACAATCGCTCCACGGTTTATAATATGAGTCATAGCGAGGCGGACTCTTTTATCTCCAAAAAATGGGGCGGCCTGGTTCCAAGCTACATAGAAGAACGGAACGCCGGGTTGCCAATATGACAAAGCCCGGAATTTTGCCATGAATTCCTTATCCGATTTCATTTCTGAATACTGCTCCGGCAGGGGTTCCATATAATCTATTTCTCCGGCCCTTAATGCCTGCAGTGCCGCTGTTTCATTTGAGATAAACCTGAAAACCACTTTTCCCAATTTTGGTTTATGTCCCCAGTAATTCTCGTTGCGCTGGAGAAGCACCTGCTGCCCCACGTCCCATTTTTCGAACTTAAAAGGACCACTTCCAACCGGGTTACTACGATGCTTGTTAAACTCTGCCGGGTCGTCGAACTCGTAGACGTGTTTGGGCAATACCTCGAACAGGCCGACGACTTCAAATGTCTTCCATAAAACTTCTTTGAATATAAACTTTACGGTCCGCTGATCCACTTTGGCAACATCCTCAAATGTGTTGTAAAAGGTTCGCTGCACAGCCGCGTCAACGCCGGGATTCATTATTGTCTGATAGGTGAAGATAATATCGTCGGCGGTCATTGGCACGCCATCCGAAAAACATACATCGTCTCTTAGCCGAACCGTCATTTCCAAACCGTCTTTGGAAATCTCATAGCTCCGGGCCAGCCAGGGTTTCAGTTTAACTTCGTCCGGGTCGTACTCGAGCAGTCGCTCAAAAATACTGCCGATAGTGATATATCGCGTATAAGTATCTCCCTCGTCCACGAGCGGATTCAGGGTGCGCGGCTCAGCAGGCAACTGCCAGACCAGCCAATCGCCTTCATCACCGTGAACTTCCGGCATCGGCAAGTTTTCCCCTTCGGGTGTTTTTTGCTCCTGCTTTGTTTGAATCGCCCCTGTGCCCGTTCCGCTTTCGAGGCGGTTAACGAGGACGTTCAGCCGTTTATACAAGCGGTTGGCCTGGAGCATCGAAAGAAACTGCAAAAAGATGATTACGCTGAGAAACAAAAAGAGAAAGAATTTGAAAAAACCTGAACGACCGTTCATTTATAAACTCCACATTCGTCTATTTATTGTGTTTTGAATTTTCATTATTCAATTGTATTTTTGAAGCGACCTGGGAACATACCATTCGCGTTCGTTGATTCCGAGCTTGTGTATTATCACGTTCTGAAACCGTTTGTTTAAAAATCGCTGTTCGGGCCGGGTATAAACAAAAGTATATGGCTGCTCCTCGTGCAGTATGCGATGAAACTTGTGATAGAGGGCGTTTCTTTGAGCGGGGTCGAGCGTCTGCCGCGCCTGTTCCATCAGATAGTCCGCCTCAGGATTGTTAAAATCGACATAATTGGACCCGCTCTTTCTTTGCGACGAATGCCATATCTGATACGGGTCTTGTTCAACCTCTCCGCCCCAGGACATATTGAGGGCGTCAAAATCCCTGTTGAGGAATTTCTGGGTAAAAACAGACCATTCGTAAGGGTCGAGAATAATCTCGATGCCTGCGCGGGCTGCAGAATCCTTGACTAATTTGGCAATCTGCTCATGCAGGGATAAATCGGCGGAAATCATATATTTGAAGCGAAACGGTGTGCCGTTTTTATCACGGATACCGTCGCCATCGCGGTCGAGCCAGCCAGCCTCATCAAGCAGTTGCTTTGCCCTTTCGGGGTCGTATGGCCAGGGCTTTATATTTGGGTCGTTTTGCGGGCCGTATATGTAAAATTGTCCCGTCGGGATTTGAGCTTCCGGATTTCGCAGGATATGGTCTCTGATGGCCTCCCTGTCAACAAGATGAGTCATTGCCAGGCGGACTTTCCTGTCGGCAAAAAAAGGTCTTGCTGCGTTCCAGCCAATCCAGAAATAACCCGTGTTCCAAGCGTCCCAGTATGACAGGCAGTAAAAATTTTCCCTGAAATTTTCGTCACTGCACTTTTCCGAATACTGGTCGGGCAGGGGCCTGGTATAATTAACCTGCCCCGCCATCAATGCCTGCAGTGCAGCGGTAGTATTTGTAATAAAGGAAAATACTAATTTCTTTATCCTCGGCTTCGGTCCCCAGTAATTTTCATTTCGACCCAGGACGACCTGCCTGCCAACGTCCCATTTTTCAAAGACATAAGGTCCCGAGCCAACGGGATTGGTTCTTCGCTCATTAAATTCGCGGGCGTTACGGTATTGATAGATGTGTTTCGGATGTATTTGCAAACCACCCAAAAAACCAAGCGATAGGAAATAGACCCTCTTCATATAGAACTTTATCTCTCTGTCGTTTATTTTCTCGTAATGGTCAACGTCGCGGAAATAATTGGCATAGCTGGCGGCGTCGATATTGGGGTCTGTGACCGTCTCGAAGGTGAAAATAACATCGTCAGTGGTAACGGGGTGGCCGTCGGAAAAATGAATGTCGTCTCTTAATTTGAAATAGATTTCCAGGCCGTCATCGGAAATGGAGAACTCCTCCGCCAAAACACCCCTGTATTTGAAATCATCCCACTCGTAGTCAATCAAAGTTTCAAAGATGTTATACAGGACAATCCATCTGGTATCCCACCCCGCTTCCTCAAGGAATGGCGCCAGCGTGGCCGGCTCGCCATCCAGAGACCGCACAAGCCAGTCGCCGTCGTCGCCGGGATATTCCTCGAAGATTGACGATTTACCTGCTGTCGGTTTTTCCACAGGTCTTGCAGGAGTTAAAGGCGAACTTTTGAGACGGTCAACGAGGATGTTTAATCGTTTACAAAAGCGACCGGCCTGGAGTATCGAGATGAATTGCAAAAGTATAATTACGCCAAGGAACAAAAAGAGAAAAAATTTGAAAAACCCTGAACGCCCGTTCATAAAATCAACCTTTATTTATATAGCTGCTTTTCCTTCGGCACATACCACTCTAAGTAATTCAACCCCAGTTTATGAATCTTAACGTTTTCGAATCGTTTATCAACAGCGCGGAAGATGGGGCGTGCAAAAAGAAACGTGAAGGGCTGCTGCTCGTGAATAATCCGGTGAATCCGATGACAAAGGATATCACGTTCGGCGGGGTCAATTGTGCGCCTGACCTGCTCGAGCAATGCGTCGGCCTCGGGATTCCTAAAACCGGTGTAATTCGCGCCGCGGTTTTCGGCCTGCGAAGAATGTAAAATCTGGTAATTGTCTTCGATAATATCCCCTCCCCAGCCCATAACCATTGCCTCGAATTTCCTGTCGGAGATTTTTGGCAGCAGCACCGACCACTCGTACGGGTCGGAAACAAGCTCGACGCCGACTTTGCCCAGCTCATCCTTCAGCAGCGTCGATAAAGGAGTGTATAAAGAATCGCCTGCGGCATAGTTGAATTTGAAACGAAACGGAATTCCGTTTTTTTCCCTTATACCGTCGCCGTCACTGTCAATCCAGCCGGCCTCAACGAGCAGCCGTTTACTTATTTCGGGGTCATAAGGCCAGGGATTGATGTTCGGGTCATTTTGCGCGCCTTTTATGAAATACGGGCCGGTGATTATCTCGCCGTAGCCCTTGAGCAGCTTCGAGACGATTTGCTCGCGGTTAATAGCGAGCGTCATTGCCTGGCGAACGCGAACGTCGGAAAAGTACGGCGTGTCCGCATTCCATCCGATGAAGTAAAACGGGTCGCCCGAAGCCCAGTAAGGCAGACAGTTAAATTCTTTATTGAATTCTTCGTCGGCGGCAAGGTCCGCGAACTGCCCCGGGTCGTGAATGATAACGAGGTCAACCTGATGCGCCTTCAATGCCTGGATTGCGGCTATTGGGTTTGTGACGAACTTGTAAACGACTTTTTTGATTTTCGGTTTCGGTCCCCAGTAATTTTCGTTCCTGCGAAGAACGATTTGCGAGCCAAAGTCCCATCGCTCGAAAACGTATGGGCCGCTTCCCACCGGCTCAGAGACCCGCTGATTGAATTCTTTGGCGTCTTTGAACTGATAGACGTGTTTGGGATAAATGCCGATATCCCAGAACGAACAGACCTCGAGCGCCTTGAAATACGGCTGTTTCATATAAAACTTCACTACACGGTCGCTGATTTTCTCGACCCTGTCCACGTCCACGTATAAACTGGCGATATTTGTCGCGTCAATATTGGGATCGATAATGGCCTGATAAGTAAAAATAACGTCGTCGGCCGTGACGGGAACACCATCCGAAAAATGAGCGTCCCGCCGCAGGTGAAAGGTTATCTGGAGACCATCACCGGACATTTCGAATCTTTCAGCCAAAAGTGGCTTAAGTTTTACTTCGTCAAAATCATATTCCATCAACGGCTCGAAAATATTGTGAAAGGTAATCCATCTCGAGTAAATATCGCTATCGACGTTGATTTGATTGAGCGTTTTCGGCTCGACCCTCATCGCCCATACCAGCCAGTCGCCCTCATCGCCTGGATATTGATATTCTGCGGCATCGTGTGTTCCGGCCGGTTTTAATATAGTAGTCCCTCCTTCGATTATACGTTCGATTTTATTCAAGGCGGTGTAAAGCCGGTCGGAGTGAACCATCGAGAGGATTTGCAGACAAATAACAAGAGCCAGAAGAACAAAAAGGAAGAAACCGCCGATGTTTCTGTTTTTCATTTCGGGCCAAACCTCCAATGTCTGGCGAAAAACCCTGCTGCTTTTCTGTTTACGATTTATTAATATCTTTTTATGAGCCGGCTGCCGGCGGTGTATTTAACGCCTGAGGCGCCGCAGCAAGCTCGACCGGATGTGTTAATTGAGAGCCGTTATTGTCCCTGCCGTAATCGAAATTCAATTCCGCGGGCAATATCCCCTGCTTTGTCGTATCCCCGAGAAGATTATTATGCTCAGCCAGCAAGGCGTTAAGGTCGCCTGCCTCAATCGCTTTTTTGAACGCGAAAGACGGTTTTTTGATAAATTTAGTCAGGCAGTTTTTTTCGGTCTCAAGCAGAACAGAGACGAGCTGCTCCTTCTGCGTCTTGTTAAGAATTTTGTTGCCTTTAATGTATCGCTGGCAGACGTAAGAAAACAGTTGGCCGAATCTCCTGCCCGCTGAGGCCTGTTCGGAGGGAGAGGAAACCATTTTGTCAGCAAGCTGCTGCAGTATAGCAGCGTCGAGAAGCTCGAATTTAACCGACCAGCCGGCGTAAGAGGCGATTCGTTTGTCGGCGACTTTAAGCAGCAGGTCAATACCTTCGTTTATTTTAACTGAGCCGGCAAATGAGGCGATAAGACCGAGGGTTTCCGGCGGGCTTGTCGCGATGATGTCGTCGAGTGAGGCGGCAATTTGACGGGCCGTATCGGGCTCTTTTTCGGCATTAAGCTTTTTTACAATTTCGGGATTGGTAAGGCAATGGACGGCCAAATATGAGATTACCGAGTTCTTGTCGCCGGCGTATTTTAGCGGCAGCTCAACGAGACGCGGGTCAGCGAGGTCATCCAGCAGCATAAGAAGGTTCGTAACAATAACAAAGCTTCGTTTGGGCGGTGTAAGACCGTCGGCCTGCAGCAGGGCATCGCCGACGTGCTTTTTGGCGGATTCGGAGAACTGGTCGGCAAACTGGACCTGCCCCGAAACAGCACTGGGGCTGTTCGCCACGATTATTGCGCGGATATTGGAAATAGAGGAAAAATCGCTCGCATTGAGAACCTCGGTAATGGCCTGGGAGAGAAAATCGTCAATAACCTTGAGGTCGGAGCCGTCAAGGACCTTTTTGGCACGGACGGCTTCAATCGGCCTGCTGTCAACCGCGCCGGCTGACGCTGAGAAAACGAGAATCGAAGCTGTAAGAGCAATCGTAACCAGCAGGTTTCTCATCATCATCCTATAATAATCCTCGGGTTTACAAGTTCTTTATTCACCGTATAATAGGGTAGTAATTAAAATGCCCTTTGTCAAGCGTTCAGCCGGCACAATAACCATATTTACATCGTCGAACCGGCCGGGGGTGGTTAAGGATTGTTATGGCTGATTTGGAAACAAAACTTGTTCGTATAGACCCCTTGCGCCTGAAGATGGAACGCAGCGGGCAAATGGTCGTTGATGCGACGGTGTTCGCTTCGGAACGCATAAAAATCGAGCCCGAGGCAATACACCAGCTTTATGATTCGGCGTGTTTACCGCCTGCTCGCAAGGTACTGGCGACGGCGGATATTCACGTGGGCTTTGGAATCCCGATTGGGGCGGTTCTCGGACTTGAAAACGCGATTATGCCGCCCGCTGTGGGTTATGATATAAACTGCGGAATGCGGCTGCTGCGGACGCCGTTTACAAAGGGCGAGATTGATACCGACGCAATCGCCGAATCCATCGCCAGAGATATCCCGCTTGGCGAGGGAATGAGCAATCTGCCGCTCGATAAAAACTCAATCGAAATCGTGATAAACGAAGGCGTAGCGGGAATTCCGAAATTGGCGCAGAGCGTCAGGCACAGGGTCTGGGAATCATTCAATGAGCAGGAATTCACAGAAGACATAAAAAGAATCGAGGAAAACGGACAAATGCCCGCGGATATGGGAGCCGTGCCGAAAATAGCCATTGACAAGGGCTCTAACCAGATTGGGACCTTAGGCGGGGGCAATCATTTCATTGAGATACAGTTTGTGCAGAACATTTTTGATGATGACCTGGCGACGTGTTTCGGGTTGTTCCTGAACCAGATAGTGGTGATGATACATTCCGGGTCAAGGCGCTTCGGCTACGAGGTTGCCGACCAGTATATGAATATCGCGGCAGGCAGGCCGGAAATGGAGGGGCAGCGAAAAATGCTCAGCTACCTGCCTACAGACGCAAAAGAGGGGCAAAGATACATTGCTGCTATGGGGGCGGCTGCGAACTTCGCCTTTGTGAACAGGCACATTATGGGCCTGCTCGTCAGGCGCTGCTTTGGCCGGATGTTCGGGCAGACGGATTTGCCGCTTGTTTACGACGTTACACATAATATGGCCAAGTTTGAAAACCATTCTGGAAGGCAATTATGGGTGCATCGCAAGGGCGCAACACGGGCGTTCGGACCCGAGCTTATGTCGGGCACGCCGTTTGGGCAGACGGGGCAGCCCATAATCACACCCGGCTCAATGGGCACTTCCAGCTACTTTATGGTCGGGACCGGCGATTCGGAAGAATCGCTTTGCTCGGTAAATCACGGTGCTGGAAGGGTAATGAGCCGCACGGCGGCCTCAGGCAAAGGCCGTTACGGAAGGAGTGCCGGCACAGCGTCGATTAGCGACAGTGATTTCAAAAGAAGCATGTCGGGGATAAAACTTATCGCGGGCGATAAACGGAGAATCAAAGAAGAGGCCCCCGCGGCGTATAAGGATATCGACGAGGTTGTGCGAATCGTAACACAATGCGGCTGGGCAAGGCCTGTAGCGAGAATGGTCCCGCTTGCCGTGCTAAAAGGTTAAAGGAACGATAAAACAGTTATTTAGTCGTTGCATTTTTTCACAAATTATTTATACTAATCTGTTTTAGAATTTGCTCAGAAACATAATTATTAAGTGATAAAAGGAAGCTAAAAATGAGCAGACATATTATTCTAATCACTGCGTTAACCGGACTGTTCTTACTTGGCTTTGGATGTGAACAGGCATCAAATGACGTTATAGCACCCCCCCCGCCGCCTGAAATAAAAGAGACGGCACAGGAAACAGTAACGGCTGAACCGCCTGAGAAGCCCGCCGAGCCGGTTAAGGTGGAACAGCTGCAACAGGTCGAGCCAAATATTGCCGAACCGAATACCCAGCAAGTTACTGTAACGCCGGAAATTCCGAAACCCGCTGAAAACAATCTGTCGCAACCCCAGCCACAGCAGCAGGCAGGTTTGACGCCTGACCAGTTGTGCAGGAAATGCACGGACTTTTTGGGAAAATACGTCGATAAGAACGGCCTGGTCGATTACAAGATACTGCTGCGAAGGAAATTAGACCTGCTGGAGGTTACAGACGCTTTCAAGAACGTTGACCGCAAAGATTATAATTCGTGGCCGCAGGAAGACAAAATGGCGTTCTGGATTAACGCTTATAACCTGCATCTTACGAAGATAATTCTCGAAAATTACCCGATTAAGACCACCAGGATATTGCTGCTTTTCTGGCCGCCGAACAGTATCAGACACATCAAGGGTATATGGGACCAGAACAAGTTCATCGTAATGGGCGAGGAGTTTAACCTGCAGGAAATCGAAAACAGGTTTTTCCGAAAAGAGTTCGACGACCCGAGGGTATTTTTCGCAATTTATTACGCTTCCTTATCGGGGCCGCCTCTGCGAAACGAGGCGTATTGCGGCCCGAACCTTTCTAAACAGCTCGATGAGCAGGTCAAAACGTTTCTGGCGGGGACACAGGCGTTTAAAACAGACCGCCAGAGTCAGAAAGTGTATCTATCCTCGATATTAACGCCGGGCTGGCAGGGCCGCAGTTTCGTTGGCAAATACGGCACGGACCTGAAATTCAAGTCCCAGACGACGGAGGTGCGGGCGGTCCTGAACTTTTTGACAAATTATATTTCCCAGGACCAGGTGAACTACCTCGAAACGGGCACCTATACCGTAGAGTATATGGGGTATGACTGGACACTTAACGAATATGGCGGCCAATAGGCCGGATGGTTTTCGATAATTCAAAATAGGGCTGATACAATGACGACAAAAAAAGTGAGCAACAGCGCGGAAAAATACCTTTTTACAAGCGAATCGGTAACTACGGGCCATCCCGACAAGGTGGCCGACCGCATATCGGACGCGGTCCTTGACGCCTGCCTCGCGCAGGATACCAAAAGCAGGGTGGCGTGCGAAACTCTTGTCAAAAACGATATGGTGGTTGTGGCCGGCGAAATCACAACAAGGGCGTTAATCGACATACCAGCAATTATTCGTCAAACGATTAAAGAAATCGGCTACGACGACCCCGAGGTCGGGTTTCATTACGAAAACTGCGCGGTTATGGTCTCGATAGGCCGGCAAAGCCCCGATATATCACAGGGTGTTACCGAAGGTGCAGGATTGCACAAGGAGCAGGGAGCGGGCGACCAGGGGCTGATGTTCGGCTTTGCCTGCAGGGAGACGCCTGAGCTGATGCCTATGCCGATTCAATTAGCTCACGCGATTACAACCCGTTTGGAGCAAATGCGCCAGACAAAGAAAATGCCCTGGCTGCGGCCGGACGGCAAAAGCCAGGTTACAGTTGAATATCACAACAGGAAGCCCGTGAGAATTCATACCGTCGTCGTCGCCGCCCAGCATTCCCCGAAAATCGGACACAAACAGTTGCAAAGAGAAATCATCGAAAAGGTGGTAAAGCCGGTCCTGCCCAAAAAACTGGTTGATAAGAACACGATATATCATATCAACGCAACGGGGCGTTTTGTCGTCGGCGGGCCTGCCGGCGACTGCGGACTGACGGGAAGAAAAATTATCGTCGATACCTACGGCGGCAGGGGCAGGCACGGCGGCGGATGCTTCAGCGGAAAAGACCCGACGAAGGTTGACAGAACCGCCAGTTATATGGCGCGATACATCGCGAAAAACATCGTCGCGGCAGGTCTGGCGGACGCCTGTGAGATTCAACTGTCATACGTCATCGGCTACGCGGACCCGCTTTCGGTGCTTGTCGATACAAAGGGAACCGGGAAAATAAGCGAAGCGAAACTCAGCGAGATTATTCGCAGGATTTTCCCGCTTACCCCGAAAGGAATGATTACGCACCTCAAACTTGCAAGGCCGATTTACTCGAAGACCAGCTACGGCGGACACTTCGGCCGAAACCTCCCTGAATTTACCTGGGAAAAAACCGATACGGCCGACAAGCTGAGAAAGGCAGCAGGAATAAAATAATCCCACACACATTGGATACTTTCAGCCTCAAGTGATATAGTGAAACTATGCATTATTCTATCCGACAAATAGCCAATTTTTTCGACCACGTATCCGATAAATATCAGCCCTTCACCCGATATTCGACTGATGTATTGGAGCAGGCCATTAACGAATTCTTGAAGTTCATGCGGTCCGATCAAAAGTATCTGCTCGACCTTGGAACAGGTAATGGTTACCCTGCAAGCCGCCTCTTAGCGAAGCGACCAGAGCTACGATTATCACTCCTGGATTGCTCCGACAATATGCTATTGGCTGCGAAGAAAATACTTGCAACTATAGCTCCGGATAATGTACCTACTACAATAAGGGGAGACCTGAATAATCTCAAATTTAGGCCAGACTCATTCGATATAATTATCTCTTGTTGCACGCTTCAATTTGTGCGCAATATCAAGGTTTTTCTCTGTGCCCTACGAAGCGTTGTCCGGCCATACGGGAAACTTTTCTTTGCCTTCAACGATAGAGACGACCTAAAAATGCAGCTAATACACCAGCTTTTTCCTGGCTTCAACGCTATTGAACAGGCACGTCACTGCACTCTGAAAGAGCTTGTCAATCTTCTTCAGATATGCGGCTTCAGCGTTGTTCATCAAAGGCGCTTGCCGTATAGCCTTTTTTTCCCAACACGCTCCTCGTTTGTTGAGTTTGTAGCATCGAAGCCTTTTTCTGGCTTTGCGTTCATGAATGAGAAATCGTTTCAGAAAGGATTTGACGTATTCAGGCAAACGGTCTCTGAAAAATTGCCTAAGCAGAACATTGTAAGTAAAGGTAGATTGTCATTTGTAATTGCGGAGAAGTTGGTATGTGGGCGATAGTGAAATTCCGGAATCTCTGGCGACGTATCGAAAGGCAAGTTATCTACTTCGTTCTGTTCGCCTTTATTTTGGTTCAGTGGCTGGCTGTTTTCTACGCTCCGTTCAGGCCTTTCCTGGACGAGGGAATTGACACGGCTCTCTTTGCAATGCTTATGCTGGCTATATTTCGTGTCTTTGACCACCAGTTTGAAGGGCAGGCATTAGAATCGCACGGCCATAGTTTTGAGCAGGCCACCGGTGCAGTTCTACGACAGGGTGCGGTCGTCGACTCTCTGGACATGTTTGCTCATACAAGTGCCAAATATTACGGTGTCTTACGTAACAAACTGTGCCACATCAAACATATGAGACTGCTAATAGCCGGTGAAGAGGGATTGCTTCATTTTCCCATTCCAGATCCACACAAATGTTTGGACGATCTATCAAAAGAGGTTAAGTTTGCTACCAACAATTGGGTTAACGCACAAAAAGAAGGCTGGATTGAAGAAATTGAGATACATAGATACAATTTTCCTATCTATGTTCACTTTATGATCGTTAATGGCAGATCTGCAGAAATCGGCCTTTTCCGTCCGCGTCATCGTACTTTCGGTATCACGACGACAGGTGGTTATTCTTACTCAGTACACAACCGTCAAACTGTCGGTCACCAAATTATCAGTGACTTGCAGAATTTCTTCAACGATATCTTTGAGAAGAATAGCGCCCCCTTTGAGCAAAATAAGGGGACTCCCTTCTCTAATAACAACTCAGAGTACTTTTCTTAACAATCAGATAATCTCAATGCCTGAAGTGCCGTTTTCCGGTGAAGACCATTGCGATACCGTGCTTGTCGGCACAGGCGATGACCTTATCGTCTTTTTTTGAGCCGCCGGGCTGAATGACGGCGGCAATCCCAGCGGCGGCGGCGTTCTCGACGTTGTCGGGGAACGGGAAAAACGCATCCGATGCCATAACGGAACCTTTTGCGAGTCCGCCGGCGTGTCTTATAGCAATTCGGCCTGATTCCACGCGGTTCATCTGGCCTGCGCCGACGGCAAGGATTTTTTTATGCTTAGCAAGAACGATTGTATTGCTCTTGGCGTGCTTTGCGGCAAGCCAGGCGATACGAAGGTCTTCTAATTGTTCTTTGTTTGGTTTTGCTTTAGTGGGGTACTTCAACTCACCCGGCTCCCAGCCAACAAGGTCTTGCTGCTGAACAAGCAAGCCCCCTACTATGCAGCGAATATCGAACTCGCCGCTGTCAACTTTGGTTTTATCAATCGGGCCTGTTTCGATAAGACGAACTCTGCTACCCCAGGTTTTGAGCGTGCGAATTATTTCAACGGCCTGCGGCTCGAACTGCGGCGTTATGATTACCTCCGCGAAGAAGCCCTCGGCGCCGAGGGCTTTGCCGAACCTGCTGTATGATTCCATTATGGTTTGCGCCAATTCGACGTTGACCTTGCGATTGACGGCCACGATGCCTCCAAACGCGCTTGTAACGTCGCCTTCGTATGCCTTGCGGTAAGCTACGCAAATATCGTCGTCTATTGCGCAGCCGCAGGGATTGAGGTGCTTGACAATGACTGCCGCCGGCTCGTCGAATTCCTTGACCAGCTCGAATGCGGCGTTGGCGTCTAAAAGGTTATTAAAGCTGATGGCGGTGTCGCCCTCTATAATTTTGCCTGAGGCGACGGACGTCTCACCTGCCGCAGCGGACTTGTAAAACGCAGCGTTTTGATGAGGATTTTCGCCGTAACGAAGCGACAGTTCCTTTTTAAGCGGAATAGACAAGCGGTCGGGGAAATCTACGCCTGCTTTTTTATTCAGATACCGTGCGATAGCGGCGTCATAGGCGGCGGTAAGCGAAAACGCGGCCCTGGCCAGCTCGCCGCGAAGCTCCTCGCCGACAGCGCCGTTGTTTTTGTTCATTTGCTCCAGGACTTTATCATACTGTTCGGGGCTTGTAACCACTGCCACATAATTGTGGTTTTTTGCGGCGGAGCGGAGCATACTCGGCCCGCCGATATCGATATTCTCAATGGCCTCTTCGAGCGAGCAGCCGGGTTTTGCCACGGTTCGCTCGAAGGGGTAAAGGTTCACGCAGACCAAATCAATCGGCTCGATATCGTGCTGTTTCATCGCCGCCTGATGGTCTGCTTTATCTCGAATCGCCAGCAGGCCCCCGTGAATCTTTGGGTGAAGCGTCTTTACCCTGCCATCCATCATTTCCGGAAAGCCGGTCACCTTCTCGATGGGGATAACATCGATACCCGCTTCCGCGAGGGTTTTTGCGGTGCCTCCGGTGCTGATTATTTTCACGCCTATATCAAAAAGCCGCTGGGCAAAATCAACAACGTCCGTCTTGTCGGATACGCTAATCAGGGCCGTCCTGATTTTGACATCCACGGTAATCACCTCCTTTGACTGCGTTTCTATCGAATGGGTTGCAGACAGGCAAGTCGGCCTTTGCTGTCGCCGACGTATATCTTCGTATCAATTGTATTGGTCGCGTATTTTACGGGACCGCCAAGGTCGATTTTATAAAGTTCTTTGCCTTTTGCGTTATCCATCGCCGCAAGCGTTCCTGTTTCGGTAATGATAAACGCTTTATCCCCGAATTCCGCCAACAAGCCCAAGCCGCCATCCACCCGCCACAATTGGCTGCCTGTTTTTTTGTCGAGGGCGATAAGCCCGATTTCGGGTATATGCTGGTAAACCGCTTTGTTTCCCGGCTGTGGAGAGGAATCGAGAATCGCCTGTGTCTGATATTTCCAGAGCAAATTACCATAGGTCGGTTCGAGAGAATAAACCTTTGTGTCTTTGCAGGCGATAAACAACGAATCGTCGTCATAAACCAGGGAGCCGGCGACCTGCTTGGGGAGGTCGAACTGCCAAATTTTTTTCGGCCTGTCGGCGGTTATGCAAACCACATTGCCTGCCCCGGTGGCAAAGACAACAAATTCCTCACCGGCCAGCACCGAAGTAATACGTGAGGCGGTTTCGACGGCCGCTTCGAATACCTGGACGTTATCGCTTGCGCGGATGGCGTGAAGGCGGTTATCCAAACCGGCGTAGTAATAAAATGAGGCATTGCGAACGACCGGGCAGGTAACGCCCGTCGTGCCGGCCATCGATGATTCAACGCTGCCAAGCTCGGTGTTCAGTTCCACTAATTTATTGCCGACCATTGTTAAAAGCTCGCCTTTATAATATTCGAGGCCGGCAAGCGGCAGCCCCGGAGAGGCCAGAACGGCACTGAACATTACGTTGGCGTCCATCCTGTTGAAAGAGGCCAGGTAGTTGCGACTGGTCAGTGCGAAAAGCCGTTTTTCCCGAACGAGCAGCCGATTAAGCGACTCATTTTTTGACAAGGGCAGGTTATACTGCCAGACGATTTCAATATCGGTTGATTTCAGCCGGCTTTCATCGAGCAGCCATTTTGACTCTATTATCGAAGGCGCCGCCTTTCTTCTGGCTGCCGGCATCGCCTCAGCGGTGATACAAAACATAATAGCGATTATCAACGTAACGCGTGATTTGAGCATTCTCGTCTCCTCCATCAAATAATCAAAATGAGGACATAAAATTTAATCCGGCGTTATTAGATTTCGACATAATCGGAAAGGTCAACGCTATGTTCAAGCTCGTACTTACGCAATTGTTCGATTCGCTCAATGTCATCCTGAATCCTGTTCGCCAGTTTGAAAATATATGGTTTGCCGGCCAGGCGATTGCGAAGGTCATCCAGCATCGGCTCCCAGCTTTGGCCGTATAACTGGGCCTTGAGGACGATTAACATCCTGCATTCCTCGCCGAGCGTCCTGACGTAATCGCTTACGTCCTGTTTAACGGCGCCCTTGCCCGGTTTATTTTGTGTCTTTTCAACCATCTGGACGTTCCTGACTGTGGAAAAGTTTATATCTTCCTCGCGAAAAATGCAACAATTTTATCCGCCGCAGGCAGATTTTTCGCAAATAATGCGGCTTATCGCGAGTTTTTTAAAGTTTTTGATATTTTTGTTTGCCTGGGTCGAAAAAGCATCTATAATGAAGATATTCCGCCGCAAATTATCATAGCGGAATTATGGAATTGAAACGCAAGGGAGGCGGGTCAGAACATAAAAAAATTGACCGACGACATGGTCGTTGATGAAAAGCTGAGTCCTTGCCTCCCTTTTTTTCTGCGCATCGAGAGCAATCAATATTATTTAAGCCCGGATTTCAACAGACCAGAGTATTTCCCGACAGGTGCAGTGATTACCGAGATGACAAACGGCCAAACGCGATACGGCAAAATCCGCCGGAAGCGGACGGTCAGAAAGGTCCCCGTAGCCGATTGTTATATGCGGCATAAAATATGAATTACTGGCTGTGTCGGGATAACCATTTATCCATTGAAGGGTTGACCGGCTCGCCCGTCCACCTGCTATCATATCTTCTGAAGCGTCGTATGAAAAAAACGGCCTTATAATCCGACGTATCATTTCGTGAAGCTTCGCAAGCTCGTTTGTTCGCTGGACCTGTATGACTGAAACGGCCTGGCCTGATGAGCTTATGCTTTTTTGAATACAGACCGGCTTCAGGTTTTTCGGCGTTATTAAAACCAGCCCCTGAAGCGATTCTCCGATTTGGATAATATCGTCCGGATTGATACAGCCCATTGCCAGCGATATATGCGGCAGGCAATTTTTCGTATTAAGGACGATTTCGCTGTTGAAGTTCTGCACAAGCACCGCATTGGCTGCGATTGCAAAATCCGTCATCGGCCTATCCGGCAGCAGAACAATATCGACAGCTAATCGGGTCATTGTAACGCCTTTATAAAAACGAACGGGAGAGCATCGCAATGCTCTCCCATTGTTCGAATGGCTCTTGCCTTTTTGACCTTAGCCGTCGCTTGCTGCAACCCAAATCACCATCTGCCTTGCGTGCGTTTTGCGTGTCGGGCCAGTAAGACCTGGCTAATTATGGCCGGATTGGTCATTTTCCAGAGCCACTAATTTTATTCACTTTTCTACTGCTCATCAATCGGCACTCGCTTTAGTTTCCCTTGAAATATTTTACCACATTTTGAATTGGGCAATAGCCGATTTTATCAGTCAACTCGACTGCGAAACTCAGGCAATTTAGGCAACCATTTTGAGTCCAATAACCTATTGAAAACCACAGATAAAGTCCGTATAATGATCTATGTGAGCCCGACGGTTTTCAGATATAAAAATTATCGTTTTCTTTTCTTCTCCCGAGAGGAGCTGAAACCTCATATTCACGTCGCCTCACCTGATGGAGAAGCGAAATTTTGGCTAACGCCTAAAGTAGAACTGGTAAAAAGCGTCGGGTTTTCCGAAAAGCAGATTACTGAATTGAAAAAAGTAATTAAGGCGCATAAAAATGAAATCGAAATCGCGTGGAAAAAGCACTTCAGCGATTGAAGTTACGCACATTGACTCGCACGGCTTTTGGCTTTATGTCAACGACAGCGAGTATTTCCTGTCTTATGACGAATACCCCTGGTTCAAACAGGCAAAGGTCAAGGAAATTCTCAATGTCCGACTTTCGCACGGTTGCCACCTCTACTGGCCGGACCTCGATATCGACCTTGAACTCGACTGCATAACCAATCCCCAAAGCTACCCGCTAAAATACAAATAGCGGAGGGCCACACAGTGATTTACCAGCTTTGACTCGCAAACCATGTCCGGAATCGATAACTGGCATGACCACCCCAATTTTCGTCGACATTCTTCTGTTTTGCCCACCAACCCACAGGATATGAGAAAAGTTTGCTTTCTACGGCAATATATTGCCATGTGAAAACCGATGGAACTGAATCTCGGTCTGGATTCGCACAATCATATACATCGCTTAAACAATCAAGAGGGTTGCAATATCCCGTTGTAGTATCGTGCGATACATTAAGCCCGTGCCCTACACCATCCCTGCAACTCTCACAACGCAATATCGCCAAGAACAATCCAGCAAGTGCTTTAACCGCGTTTTCCAGTGTTGCTTGCTCACGATTTATTATACGGTTGTGCTTAACATTCTGATATGCCTGCCACCAAGGTAAAGATTGGGCCGCATTGATTGCATTCCAACCACCGAATGGTTGAATCTTCTCAGGATGCTCTCCCCAGAAGACCAGCCATTTGGGCCGCATCTTATCTCCAAAGTGTGAGCAATAATTTTCTATATTCAACCTCGCTTCACCATGGTTGATTTCATACGACCACAATGAATCGATTTGACTGCATGTTTCTTGAAGCATTGTAACAAGTTTCGGCGACCATACGCTTTTATGTTCATTACAGTATGGTACAACTTCCAAAACGTCTTTAAGCATATTCTCTGCTTCTATGTACCAGCTAACCATACTGTCAGATAACGACATTTTTCAACCTCTGCTTTCTAATTACTCATTAACCTGTTTTTGACCAAAATCCGACCAATATGATAAAATAAACCTATGAAGCTTCAAAGCATAAATCATGGTGCTTTTCTACCGACAACCGTTGAAGAAACTCGTCGGTGCGGCTGGGACAGGCCGGATATTATTCTCATAACCGGCGACGCGTATGTTGACCATCCGTCATTCGGAATTGCGCTAATAGGACGGCTGTTGGAAAGCGAGGGGTATCTGGTGGCGATTCTGGCCCAGCCGGATTGGCGCAGCGTTGAGTCATTTCGGGCATTGGGCAAGCCGCGTTTGTTTTGGGGAATAACAAGCGGTTGTATTGACTCCCGACTGAACGATTACGCATCATTAGGAAACAGGCGTAAAGAAGATGTATATAGCGCAGGAGGTAAAATCGGCTTTAGGCCGGACAGACCTTTACTTGCCTATTCCGCCAGAGCGAGAGAAGCGTATCCTGATATGCCCATCATTTTAGGAGGGCTTGAGGCATCGCTTCGCCGGCTGGTTCATTACGACTATATCGAAAACAAACTCAAACGCTCGGTGCTTATCGACGCAAAAGCGGATTTGCTCGTTTTCGGAATGGCCGAAACGCAGATTATCGAAATTGCCGGACGTCTTGCCAACGGCGAGTCAATCGATAAAATCACCGACATAGCAGGAACCGCATACCCGATTAAAAGCCAAACCCCCCTGCCGAATAACGCTGTTCGTTTGCCTTCGCTTATCCAGCAGCAGGCCGACAAGAAGCTTGTTATGTCGGTCCAGTTAGAGTATCAAAAACAGTCCCATCCCGAAGGTCGAGCCGTTGTTCAGGAACAGGACCCCGGTAAAATCATCGTAATGCCGCCTGCTGAGCCGATTGAAAGCGACAAACTCAATGCCCTGTATGACCTGCCGTTTACGCGGTGCTGGCATCCTAAATACGATTCAGCCGGGGGTGTGCCCGCGTTAAAGCCGGTGCAGTTCTCGCTCACGACTCATCGCGGTTGTTTCGGCGGCTGCTCGTTTTGCTCGATATATTTCCACCAGGGTAAAGATATTACCTCACGCTCGATTGAATCGCTGATTTCAGAAGCCAACCGGCTGCGCTCGCATCCAGATTTTCGCGGCACGATTTTCGATATCGGCGGGCCTACGGCTAATATGTTCGGTATGAAATGTGACAAAGCGAAAAATTGTAACAGGCCAAGCTGCCTATATCCCCAAATTTGCAAAAATATCAAGGTCGATTACAGCGGGCAAATGAGGATGTTCGACGCGTTTTTGAAGTGGAAAGCGTCTAAAAAAGCCAATGTTTACGTCGCTTCGGGAATCCGCCACGACCTTGCCCTTCAAAACAGCGATTATATCGCTATGCTCGCAAGATATTTCGTCGGCGGCCATTTGAAGGTCGCGCCGGAACATTTTTGCCCTTTTGTGCTAGGACTGATGGGTAAGCCCAGGTTCGAGCTTTTCGAGCAATTCGAGGCGCGTTTTGAGAAGGCATCCAAAAAAGCCGGTAAAGTTCAGTATCTCGTACCCTACTTTATAAGCGGACATCCCGGCTGCACTGTTGACGATTCGATAAAGCTGACCGAATACCTCGTTCGAAGACGCTGGCGGCCAAGACAGGTTCAGGATTTCGTTCCCGTGCCTTTGACGCTCTCGACGGCTATGTTCGTCAGTGAAACGGACACTCGCGGTAAAAAAATATACATCCCGCGGGGCCGGGCGGAAAAACGTGTACAGGCAGACCTTTTGCATTACTGGCTGCCCGGCAACACCAAAAAAATCGAACGGTTATTGTCATCCAAAGGTCACAAAAAACTGCTTTCTGCGATAAAGCAAATTCGATTTCGGGAACGTTCTGGCAGGGAGCATAGCTGGGATACATAATCGCACGTTTTTAATGCCCTAATATTGAGGCCAACCCCCATTTTTACGCTAATTTTAAGGCCGCCTGTCCATAAACATCTTCGAAAGCCGTTTTTTAGCCCGATTCGGCCTTTGTTTATTGATTCGGCAGTGTAAATTTGCTACAATAATTTCACATACCTGCTGAATAGTAACTATATTGAAGGGTTGATGAAATGAATACCTGGCGGAGGAGATATTGTTTTGGCCTGTTTTTTACTATCCTCGTGCTAATCACGTCCGCATTTGCAGGTGTATGTCCACCGGGTGATATCGACAAAGATTGCACGGTTGATGTGAACGACCTATCGGTGTTAGTTGCTCAATGGCTGTATCCTGAGATTTGCGAAGAAGAGCCATGCGCGGACTTAGTCGAGCCGATTGGCGTTGATTTTTTCGATTTTTCGGTTTTGGCGTATAACTGGCAGGCCAAAGGGACGCCGCTTTTTATCAATGAATTTATGGCCTCCAACAACAGCGACAGCGGTATAAGCGACCCCAACGGCGATTTTGATGACTGGATTGAGATTTACAACTCAAGTGATGCCGCCATAGACCTGGCAGAGATGTATCTTACAGATGACCTGGAAAATCCGACAAAATGGCAGTTCCCGACCGGGTATCCGGCTCAAACGACCGTGCCGGCTGACGGATTTGTGATAATCTGGGCGGATGAGGAGCAGGAAGAGGGACCTTTGCACACCAGTTTCAAACTTTCCGCAGGCGGCGAGGATATAGCGCTGGTTGACACGGACGGTCTTACGGTTATCGATTCAATCTCGTTCGGCACACAGGTTTCCAACCTTTCTTACGGTCGATATCCCGACGCAGCCGACGACCTGCGGTTTTTCGCAACTCCAACACCGCTGGCGGACAATAACGACGCATACTTAGGCATAATTGAAGACGCTGAATTCAGCCACGAACGCGGTTTTTACGAAGCCCCCTTCAATGTTACAATCGCTACCACAACCAACGGAGCTGATATTTATTATACGACAGACGGCAGCGACCCAATCCAGAATGAGTTACCTTCGCCAAGCGGCATACCATATACCGGTCCTGTGGCAATCAACACAACTACCTGTCTGCGTGCAGCAGCCATTAAAACCGGTTATAGACCCAGCCCGATAAACACCCATACCTATATTTTCATCGACGACGTTGCCCAGCAGCCGAGCAATCCGGCCGGCTGGCCAAGCGACTGGGGCTGGGCAAATAGTTCAACAGAAAAAGGATGGTATCCAACTATCCCGACCAGAGTACCATCCGACTACCAGATGGACCCTGTAGTCGTCAACAGCACACTCCCGGGGTACTCTATACGCGACGCCCTGCTTGACATTCCCACCGTCTCAATCGCGATGAAACCCGAGGAATTTCTTACTGACCATGATAATGACGGTATTTACTCCAATTCCGCTTACCGCTGGGAGCGTAAATGTTCGGTCGAATATATCCTTCCTGATGGTAATGAAGGTTTCCAGGTCGATTGTAAAGTAGAAATACACGGTAATGCCAGTCGTTATTTCTACCGGATGCACAAACACTCTATGCGCCTGACTTTCACAAGTCAATATGGGCCTCCGAAGCTGAAATACGAGCTTTTCCCTGAATCACCTGTTGATATATTCAACCAACTCATACTTCGTGCCTGCTTTACCGATTCCTGGGGTCTTGTCTCATGGGATGTGGGCCGCTATCGTCCCAATGATTCCCAATATACCCGCGACGTATGGATGAAGGAAAGTTTGGGCGATATGGGCCAGCCATCAAGTCACGGCAATTACGTGCATCTCTACGTCGATGGATTATACTTCGGTTTGCATAATCTCACAGAACGTTTCGCAGATGATTTCCTCGCCGACCACCTCGGAGGCGAACCTGAGGACTGGGAAATAAACAAGGATTTCGGCACGCCCGGTTCCCGATGGAACGCGATGATGGCCATTAATCCCTCGACCCAAGCGGGTTATACACAAATGCAAAACTATCTCGACATGGAAAACCTTGCTGACTATATGCTTCTGCACTTTTATGCTGACTCAGAAGACTGGCCTCACCACAACGGCAATGCTGCTGCTAATCCCGTAAGCGGCGACGGCAAATTCCGTTTCTTTGTCTGGGACCAGGAAATCGTGCTCGACAAACATGGTCTTGGCGCCTCCCAGATTGACGACTCCGCCGGAGTCGGTGCGATTTTCAACAAAATGCGCACCAGTCCGGAGTTTCGCCTTCTCTTTGGCGACCGCGTCCAGAAACACTGCTTCAACGGCGGCGCCATCAGCGTTACCGGCTCGCAGAACCGTTACCTCGGACTTGCCAATATGATAGACAAGGCCATCGTTGCCGAGTCGGCCAGATGGGGCGATACCAAGAGGTACATCTCGTATGGAACCGATATTCAGCAGCCGAATCCCCTTACCGACGTCAACAACGACTTATATCCTCCTGCCACAGTAGGTTCGGGCTATTACTACTTCAAGCGAGAGGACTCATGGGTCAAGGAACGCGACAATATAATCAATAACTATATCCCTTATATACTCGGCAGTTCCGGTATCATTGGTACTTTTCGCACTAAGAATCTTTTCCCGAGTATCGATGCACCGGTATTCAATGTAAACGGCTCATATAAGTTCGGCGGATACGTCCTGGCCAGCGATACATTCACAATTACAGACCCGGGCAGCTCAGGAGGCACGATTTATTACACAATCGACGGCAATGACCCCCGCGTCCCATTTACCGGCGCAGTTTCGGCCAGCGCGATTGCATACTCCGGCGGCTTTACCATCAATAAGAGCACAAAACTTAAATCACGAATCAAGAACGCCAGTGTATGGAGTGCACTTACCGAGGCGGTTTATGCCTTGCCGAACGTTGGCCAGAACCTGCGAATCACAGAGCTTATGTTCAATCCGCAGGATACCGGCGAGCCAAATGACGAGGATTCCGAATACATCGAACTGAAGAACGTCGGCGGCTCATCCATCAATCTGAACCTTGTCAAATTTGACAAAGGTCTCGATTTCACATTCGGCCCCGTTCCGCTTGCAGCAGGCGAGCATATTTTAGTCGTTAAAGACGTAAACGCCTTTACGACCAAATACGGCGGCGGAAGACCCGTTGCCGGTCAATACCCCAGTTCATTGGACAACGGCGGCGAGCGGGTCCGGCTCCTTGACGCTATAGGCGCAACTATTCTCGACTTCAAATATAAAGACGGCTGGCGCTCTATCACCGACGGCGACGGTTACTCGCTGAC